>JBQCEX010000096.1:0-3103 GCA_051959855.1 Flavipsychrobacter sp.
ACAATGGGATAGCTGAACACCATGCCTGATATGAGCAGGCTTATGGTTTCTAAATGGTGTATGAGCATATGTGATGCATTATGATGCAGATTCATACTATTGAAAATAGCGGGTACGTGCCAAAACCACATGATGCCCACACCGACAAACCACGATAAGGCCGGCCGATGCGATAAGAAACTGAGAAAACGTTGCAGTGGTGATGGCAGGTGAACAGGCAATGAAAAAACAAGTAAGGGAGCAATAACGAGCAGTAATAATACATGCACAGCCATATGCACACTAAAGAGATAGGAAGCTGACAATAGCTGCAACGAGGAAAGCAGCACTACAACCAATAAAAAAATTGCGATAGCGAAAGGGATGACTTTTTTTGAAAGCTGCCATTGCCATAGCCAGAAATAGGCAGCAGAGAGCAAGACCATTGCTACGATGATTAACGGATCCCAGTGCCAGTATGTAAATATATTCCTCATAGAAAATGCGGTAATACGTAAATAAGCGTGAACACTGCAAGCCAGACCATGTCGACAAAATGCCAGTAGATACCAACTGCGGCAAGGGTGCTATTACCTTTGTCGCGCAGGTGGCCTTTTATGAGCAGATAACATAGTATGCCAAGCGTAATAATTCCTAATAAGACATGCAGACCATGAAAACCAGTGAGTGTAAAGAAGCTGGTGCCAAACTCGTCTTTGCCAATGGTGATATCTTCATTGATCAACTTGTAGTACTCGTGTGTCTGGCCTGCGAGAAATACGCAGCCAAGCAAAATGGTAACTATAAGAAAAAAGGAGCTGGCCCTAATAAAACCTTTAACATGCATGCGCTCTGACAACCAAAAAGTAACACTGCTAAAAACTAATAGTACTGTGAAAACACCTGTAGTTGTGATACTAAGATGGTCAAGCGCCTCTCTTCTAAAGTGAGCTGCCTGCCAAAAATAGACGTAGGCCACCATAAGCGACAGGAAGAACAGCGCTTCAGATGCAATGAACAGCTTTATCAGTAATTTATTGTTCATCGGTACTTGTTTTGTTTTTTGCTTCTTGTTTCATATCATATAATGGCCGTGGGCTGTGAACAGTGGGCACCCGGGTAAAGTTTTTCAGCGACGGAGGTGATGCTGCATACCATTCCAGCGTGTAAGCATCCCAGGGATCTTGTGTTGCTTGCCTACCATTTTTCAGTGATCTGAAAATATTATACAGCAATACCAGCACTGATATAGCCATAAGGAATGCACCTACTGTAGATAAAAAATTAAATGATGTATAGTAAGGCAAATTGGGGTAGGTATATACCCGACGCGGCATACCTATCATGCCCAGCACATGCTGAATAAAAAATGTGAGATTGAACCCTATGACAAACAGCCAGAAAAATAACCTACCCCATTTTTCATCGAGCATCCTGCCGCTCATCTTCGGGAACCAGTAAAATAAACCAGAGAAAACGCCGAATAATGCACCGCCAATAAATACATAATGTAAATGTGCCACAACAAAATAAGTATCTGTAAGCTGCCAGTCGATGGGGACTATAGAAAATGCTATGCCTGTGAGGCCACCAATGGTAAACTCAATAAGGAATGCAATAGCAAAAAGCATAGACACCGTGAGCCTGATAGAACCACGGTACATGGTGCCTAACCAGTTAAATATCTTTACACCTGTGGGAATGCCAATAAGCATACTGCTGGCGGAAAAGAACGCGTTAACGGTATTGCCAAGGCCTGTTGCAAACATATGATGCACCCAGACGCCAAATGCTAATAAAGCTATGGCTATACCGGAAGCAACAACGAAGCCATAACCAAAGATGGGCTTGCGCGAGAAAACCTGGAACACCTCAGAGTAAATGCCAAATGCAGGTAAAATGAGAATATACACTTCGGGATGGCCGAAAAGCCAAAACAAATGTTGCCATAGCAAAGAAGAGCCGCCGCTGGAAGTAGTAAAGAAATGTGCATGCAGAGAACGATCGAGCAGGAGCATTGCTAATGCCGCGTTAAGCGAAGGCATAGCGGCTATGATAAGAAAAGCTGTAACCAAAACCATCCATACAAACAGCGGCATCATCTTCAATGACATGCTTTTAACACGATATCTAAGAATAGTGACAATTAGATTGAGCGCGGTAGTGACGCTACCGATACCTGCCAATAGCAGGCCCATACAGAAATAATTAATGCCATAAGTAGAGTAATTATATTCATTGAGAGGCGCATAATTAAACCAACCCGCATCAGGTGCGCCATCTGAAAGGAAACTGAAATATAAAATGAAACCACCGAATAGTGTGACCCAAAAGCTAAAGGCATTCAAGCGGGGGAAAGCCATCTCATTGGCACCAATCATGAGCGGTGTGAAATACACGCTTAAACCGATGAGTGCAGGCATCAACACAAGAAATATCATAGTGGTGCCATGCATGGTAAAGAACTGATCATATATTTCCGGAGAGAGGAAATGATTATTAGCAACACTTAACTGAATGCGCATCAACAAGGCAAGTACTCCACCTATTATAAAAAACAGCAGGGCTGTCAATTGGTACATGATACCAATTTGTTTATGGTCGACAGAGGCTATCCAATGCAGGAGACCTGCTTCAGTTTTGGCATCCGGCAAAGGCCGCGCAGGCTCACTCAATTCTATCCATCGTGCCATTATTTCAGTTGTGTTAAATAAGTTACCAATGCTTGTCTCGAGCTTTTATCAAAATTAAAATTGGGCATATAGGCACCGGGCTTTACTTTTTGAGGATCTGCCAGCCATTTATCTATATTATCCGCTGTATTACTAAGTATACCTGTAAGGATAGTGTGCCTACTGGCAAAATGTGTAAGATCGGGGCCAGTGGTACCCAAGGCCGCTGTGCCGCCGATGCGATGGCAATTGCCACAGGATTTTTGCTGAAAAATGGATGCACCTAAAAGCGCTTCAGTACCGGATGGGCTCATTGCATTGTGTGCATGAGCTGTAAGCCAGGCAGTATATACGGCGGGCAACTCTGCATAGACATGAATGCGCATCCATGCATGTTCCTGGCCGCAAAACTCACTGCATGCGCCATCATAAAGGCCGGGCTTTTTTATAGT
>JBQCEX010000097.1:0-2899 GCA_051959855.1 Flavipsychrobacter sp.
CCTTTTGGTCTGTTCCCCATATCACAAAAGCAGCGGTCAGGCTTTGTAATACCTACCTATACGATTGAGGATGCGCGTGGATTGGGGCTTATAAATGGGGGTTATTATTTCAATCTCAGCAACCAGGCTGACCTTTTATTCAACAGTAGTTTTTATACAAAGGGCAGCTGGGCTGTCAGCGGCCTCACCCGTTACTCAGATATATATCATTATAATGGTGATCTGCAGTTTGCCTACGCTTTCAATAAAACAGGCCAGGATTATGAACAGGGTTCTTCTATAACCAAAGACTTTAGAATAGTATGGCATCATAGAACAGATTCAAAGGCAAAGCCTGGCGAAACCTTCAATGCCTCGGTCGATGCAGGTACCTCCACCTTCTATTCAAACAATAGCTATGATGTAAACCAAATATTACAAAATCAGTATTCATCAAACATCAGTTATTCAAAGAATTGGATCGGTACTCCTTATAGCCTTACTGTAAGTGCTAGGCATAGCCAGAATACACAAACAAGAATTGTGGACGTTACCCTTCCGGAGCTGAACTTTTATATCGCACAGTTCAATCCCTTTCAGCGCAGGGGTAGCATTGGCACTCACTGGTACGATAAAATCACAGCCAGCTACACCTTCAATGCGCAAAACCATACTACTTTTATAGATAGCACCTTTAGTTTCAATAATCTTGCGCTAAATAATATGCACTATGGTGCCCACCATTCCATACCTATTAGCGCATCATATACCATTCTCCGTTTTATCAATATGTCTTTTAGTGCCAACTATAATGAGTATTGGAATACAGAACAGTTATACACTCAATATAATCCTGCCGAGAACAGATTAGACAGCACAGATAATCATGGTTTTTATGCAAGCAGGGATTTTAATACTGGAATCAATTTAAGTACTCGTATCTATGGTATGAAGCTGTTTAAGACGGGCAAAATAAGAGGAATACGGCACGTGCTCACACCTAATCTTGGTTTTACTTACCGACCTGATTTTGGTGCCTCACCATTCAATTATTATTACCGCAGTCGTGTGGATAGCTTTAATTATCAATATCTGTCACCTTATCAGACTTCTGTTATAGGCATGCCGCCTTTAGGCAAGCAAGGGCTTGTCACATTCGGAATAGGCAATACCCTGCAGATGAAAACTCGCTCAGCGAAGGATACCGTGACTGGTTTTAAGAATATTTCGTTGATAGATGGTTTCAATATCCAGACAAGTTATAATACCGCAGTAGATTCTTTTCAATGGAGCCCTGTTGCAATGACGTTTAGAACTAATGTGCTCGACAAGCTCAACATAAGCGCAAGTGCAAATTTTAATCCCTATTCGGTTGATTATAATACTGGTCGACTTACTCCGGTATTATTAGCTGACAGAGGACAAGGATTACTAAGGTTTACAGATGCCCAGGTGTCTCTTGGTACCAACTTCCATTCAAAATCTAAAAGCTCTGAGACTAAGAATACATATAGTGATGAGTACACAAGACTAATGCGCAATAATGGCTATGCCGACTATGTGGATTTTAATATTCCATGGAGCTTTAATATCTCTTATTCGTTATCTGTCAATAATGTACCTTCAGTCTATAGCCACAAAGACACACTGGTATATGCACAGTATGCTCAGTTCCAGGGCGATTTCAATGTCACTTCTCGTTGGAAGGTAGGTTTCTCTAGTGGCTATGATTTCGTTGCTCATCAATTGTCTTACACACAATTAAACGTCTATCGCGATCTTCATTGCTGGGAGATGCGTCTTTCTACTATACCCTTTGGACCGCGTAAAAGCTATAGCTTTACGCTAAACGTAAAAGCTGCAATACTGCAGGATATGAAGTTGACACGTCGTCGCGACTTCCGTGACGCGGCTTACTAAATTGTTATTTCTTTCTGCTATTAAAATATTTTTTCTGTTATAAGTCATACAAAAACTTAGAGGTAGTACTTTTGCCCCTCATTTGATTATTTTTGCACTGAGCTATTAACTAATATAAAAAGCTATTTATGGCTATCGTTGATTTAGTAATGCCCAAAATGGGAGAGAGTATAATGGAAGCTACCGTGTTGAAATGGCACAAGCATCCGGGCGATAAGGTGAAAATGGATGAGACGCTGCTTGAAATTGCCACTGATAAGGTAGATAGTGAGGTGCCTTCTACTGCAGAAGGTACAGTTACCGAAATACTTTTTAAAGAAAACGATGTAGTGCCTGTTGGTACTGTCATTGCTCGGATAGATACTGTTGGGGCAGGTGCCCAGGCAGCTCCTCAGCCTTCAGCACCGGTTCAGGCAGCTCCGGCTCCTCAGTCGGTGCCGCAGCCGCAGCCTGCCATGGCAGCCACGGCTCCCCAGTCAGCTCCTGCATCAGGTGCTCAGGCTGCCAATAGTGAAGGTGGCCGCTTTTACTCTCCGCTTGTGCTCAATATTGCCGGTAAAGAGGGTATTGGTATGGCAGAGCTGGAAAGAATACCTGGCACAGGTAACGAAGGCCGCGTAACCAAAAAAGATATACTGGCTTACGTAAGCAATCGTCAGAATGGTATGGCTCTGCCACAGGCAGCTCCTGCGCAGCCAGCCGCGCCTGCTGCTCAGCCTCAGCCATCATATCAGCTGCAATCTCAGCCTCAACCCGCTCAGGCGGCACCGCAATCTGCTCCTTCTGTTATCAATGGCAATGTAGAGATCATTGAAATGGATCGCATGCGCAAGCTGATAGCCGATCATATGGTACGCAGCAAAGCTACTTCACCACACGTTACCAGCTTTACTGAAGCAGATGTTACCAATATTGTACGCTGGAGAGACAAAGCAAAGAAGGAATTCGAAAAGAAATACGGCGAAAAGATCACATTTACACCAATATTCATTGAGGCTAT
>JBQCEX010000098.1:0-3444 GCA_051959855.1 Flavipsychrobacter sp.
AAAGAAATCATAATTTTTTTGCTTTGCGTGGCAGTGCTTCATATAAGTATTCAAATTAGCAGGTCATATATTTAGAATTTAAGGTATCTTTGCGCCGGAAATTACTGCACTTACCCTGTAACAGGAGTAACGAATAGTGTAAAGCAAATAGGAAAAATGAGTAAGTCAATAAAAAAAGAAACAGTAAAAAAGGAAAAAATAGATATTTCACTGGAAAACACCCCTGAAGTAGATAATGATATACAGGAAAATGTTGAGAGTGAAGCTAATGCCATAGTGTATCGTTACAGCGATGAGGAACTGAATGAGTTTAAAGAGCTTATTAACGCCCGTCTGGAGGTAGCACGTAAAGAACTGCTTTATTTGCAGGCTCAAATGCGTGGGAAGGACGCCTCCAATGAAGACAGGGCACTTAGCCTGGAAGATGGCAGTGCCGCTATGGAACGTGAGCAGGTAAGCCAGCTGGCAAGCAGGCAGATATTATACGTTAATAATCTCGAGAAAGCGCTTATTCGCATTGCGAACAAAACGTATGGTATTTGCAGACAAACAGGGAAGCTAATAGATAAAGCAAGATTGCGGGCCGTGCCGCATGCCACTCTCAGCATGGAAGCTAAGAAAGGCGACAAAAAATAATACAACATTTATTTTCCCCAATCATTAATGAATTAAATACTACCAAACAGAAATAACCTTGGTTATTTCTGTTTGGTATAATGTTATATGCTATAAACCAAAAGGAATCTGATTATGAAGTTGGGGCTTTTTTTCATTTTGTTTCTATCATTTTTCACTTCATTTGCCCAGGGAAACTCTACAACATTAATTAAAAAGCTAAATACCGCACATAGCGATTCTGAAAGGATAGTTACTTACCGTGCAATTTTCGATTTATTCCAATATACAGCACCTGACTCTGCGACATATTACCTAACAAAGGAGCTTGCCCAATTTGAACACGAAGAAAACAAGTATGGAGTAGCACGCCTGCTAATGCTGCTTGCCTATATTGATGTAAACGAAGGCAGAATGGAACTAGCCCAATTGAGAGAACACAAAGCGCTTGAAAGCTTTCAAGAACTTAACAAACAAGCTGACGTGGCTAACTGTTATAATAGTCTTGGTGTCATAGAGGGTAAAAATTCTAATTATGACAAGGCCACAAAATTATTCGTTAAGGCCCTGAGGATATTTGATAGTTTGCATGATATAAAGGGCCTTCGCACCTCGTACATGAAGCTTGGTGTAGTAAACGAGCGCTTTAATAGTCTTGACAAAGCGCTTGACTGTTATAACAAAGCGCTGGATCTTGGTAAAAAAATTAATGACCCAAGAAATGATTTGTATTTATACAATGATATAGGTATTGTATACGGAAAAAAAGGGGACAACAATACCGCAATTAAATGGTTTGATTCTGCACTAAAAAAATGTAATGGGCCTACCCTGATAGGGCTCAAGACACTTACACTAATGAACCTTGGTATTGTGTACGATCACATGAATGATGCACCCAAAGCATTGGAAGACTTACAAGAAGCGCTGCTCCTTTCAAAGGAAGCTAATCAACCTGAAGATTATGTCAGAATCAATTTGAATATTGCCTCTATTCTCGCTAAAGACAATCCTCTTAAAGCTCTTGGCTCGCTCCGGGAAAGCTTAGAAACTGCACAGCAAATAGGACAAAAAAGCCTGCAAATTGAGATACTCGATGCAATGATTGAAACCTATAAAAGTGTAAAAGATTATAAAAATGCTCTTTCTGCCATGGAAACAAGAAAGACATTGCAGGACAGCGTATACAGTATTGACAAGGCTAAAGTCATAGCAAACTTGCAAACGCTTTACGATCTCAACAAATCAAATGAACGGGTAAACACCCTGGAAATAGCGCAGAAAAGAAATAATGAACAAAAGAATTTTGTCATTATAATAGCGCTTATACTTGCTTCTTCGTTACTAACTTTAATATACCAGTACAGAAAGCTTCGGTTGCTCAATAACGAGCTTTCCCTACGGGAAACTGAGCTATCAAAAAGCAACAATGAGAAGGACAAGCTATTTTCTATTATTGGTCATGATCTGAGAGGTCCGATAGCTAATATTCCCCAGATAATCGAAATATCTAACGACGAGTCGACAACTGCTGAAGAAAGGAATTTTCTTCTGGGCTCTTTAAAAGAACATTCAATTGCCTCTCTAGATACCTTGGACAAATTATTGTACTGGGGGCAAATGCAGATAAAGGGGATAAGGCTAAATAGTGCCGCAATAAAAGCACGCCAAAATATAGCCAGCGTATTAAAACTAGTGAAAAACACGGCTGAGCAAAAGCATATTTCTATAGAAAATAAATTATGCGCTGATATCAAGGTAAAAGCAGACCCTACACACTTTGATTTCATTGTACGAAATCTCGTTAATAATGCTGTAAAATTTACCAACATGGGCGGGACTATTGAAATAGAGGCCTACGAACGGCAAGATCAAAATGATGTTGTATTTGCTGTTAAAGACAATGGCGTAGGCATGAGCCAACAACAGATGGAACATATTTTCGATTCCTTTGGCAACAGTACTCTAGGTACTGCAAAAGAACGTGGCACTAGCCTGGGCTTAATGTTGTGTAAGGAATTCGTAGAGAAAAATGGCGGAAATATCTGGGTGGAAAGCGAGGAAGGGGAAGGATCAACTTTCTTTTTTTCACTTAAAGGAATTGGCCAAGCATAGATAATTCTTAACAGGTCACTCATTTTGCTATTTCACAAAATATTTTTGATTGATTTTTTAATTCTTTCATTTTTAGCAAAAACAGCCATAGTAGCACTTCTCAGAATATTAGCCAGGCTTTTGATATTTGCCGTTAACAAAAAATATTTTGTTTTATAAAAAAGCCTTTAATAGGTTTGCACTCACAAAGACGAAATACTGTGATCCAAAATCTGCATATACATCATCATCATCTTACCCACGGGGTGAGCTGGAATGATATTATGTAGTGCTAATAAAACTATTCAATCATTCAGGGGCTTACCACACAGGTAGGCCCCTTTTTTATTTCCATTTTTCATGAAACTTAAGATAGCAATACAAAAATCCGGCAGGCTGCTGGAGGATTCAATAAGACTCTTAAAAGAGTGCGGGATTGAGCTAAATAACGGAACAGGAAAGCTTTGCACACAGGCTTTAAACTTTCCGCTTGAGATACTTTTCCTACGTGATGACGATATTCCCATGTATGTGCAGGACGCTGTGGCTGACATAGGTATTGTTGGTGAAAATATTGTGTTTGAAAAAGAGCCGGCAATCGATATTGTTGAAAAATTAGGGTTTGCAAAATGCAGGCTTTCCATAGCTATTCCAGCAAAGGAAACCTACGACAATACAAACTGGCTGAACAATAAAAAAATTGCAACCAGCTATCCTAACTTATTATCCACATTT
>JBQCEX010000099.1:0-5047 GCA_051959855.1 Flavipsychrobacter sp.
AACTCGAAAGCGAAGTTGGTGTCGGCAGTAAATTCACTTTGTATCTGCCTATAGACTATAATCCTAACCTGGTAAGCAAAGAGAAAACTAGCAGCCTGGCAGCAATCAGCGAATACGAATTGGCTCAGAATGACGAAAAATTGTCTATACAAACAGTACCGTCCTCTTTAAAGTTGCCTGAAAGGGATCTGGAAGGGGTGAATGAAATAATAAATAAAACAGGCGACGACAGGAATAATATACAGCTTGGCGATAAGGTTGTGTTGGTAGTAGAAGACGACTTACGCTTTGCTAAGATCATGGTTGACAAAGCACATGAATGCAATCTTAAGATAATTATTGCTACAGGTTTCGGTGAGGTATTTGATCTTGTAAACAAGTACACGCCTGTTGCTGTAACACTCGATGTGAAGCTGCCCGACGCAAGCGGCTGGAAGATCTTAGACCTCTTTAAGAATGACATGAACTTCCGTCACATCCCTGTCCACCTGATATCCGGCGAAGAAAATCGCTTGCTGGCTATGAAACGTGGCGCACGTAGTTTCCATTTGAAGCCATTGAAAAACGAGGCCTTGTCTGTTTTGTTTGACGACATAGTTGAGTTTAATACTAAAGCAGTGAAAAACCTGCTTATCGTAGAAGACAATGAAACAGATTGTTCTCAGATAGTAAAGATGCTGGACAACGGCGATCTCACAAACATTACAATAGCAAACACAGGCAAAGAAGCGCTGGAACTTGTAAAAAACAATGTTTATGATTGCATCACTGTCGACTACATGCTTCCAGATATCAGCGGCTCCGACTTTGTGATGGAACTAAGCACCATAAAGAAAACGCAAATAACACCGATTATTATTTATTCAGCCAAGGACTTCTCATCAAAAGAGCTTACTCAATTGAAACAATATGCCAACAGGGTATTACTGAAAAATGTAAGTTCCCTGGAATTGTTGCTTGAAGAAGTAGTAATGCACCTGCACCTGAATCATAAAGATCTTCTGCCTGAAAAGAGAAGATTGATAGAAAACCTGCGTTTAAAGGAAGATGTATTGACTAATAAGAATATCTTAGTTGTAGATGATGACATCAGGAACTTGTTTGCACTCACTACGGCATTTGAAAAGTATGGAATAAATACCATAACTGCAGAAAGCGGCCAGGATGCAATCAATATCCTTTATGAGAATAATAATATAGACATGGTACTTATGGATATCATGATGCCTGAAATGGATGGATATGAAACTACCCAGAAAATAAGACGTGAGCATAAGAATAGTAATTTACCTATCATTGCAGTAACTGCGAAAGCGATGAAGGGCGATAGAGAAAAATGTATAGAGGCTGGTGCATCAGACTATATTACCAAGCCTGTTAAAATGGATCAATTATTGTCACTGATGAGAGTGTGGTTATACAAATAAGCTCAATTGAATGGAGAACACGACTGATATTGAACAACTCGTAACTAAACCTGAGATCAAGCTGCTGATAGTAGATGATAGGGAAGATAATCTGCTCTCTATGGAAACTATTCTTCAGCAAGATGGATATTCTATTAAAACCGCCAACTCAGGCAGGGCTGCTTTAAAGATACTGCTTAAGGACCAGGACTTTACACTTATCCTTATGGATGTGCAAATGCCTGGCCTTAGCGGCTTTGAAACCGCAGCGCTGATGTATGAATGGGAAAAGCTTAAGCATATACCTATCATTTTTATAACTGCCAATGACTTCGCAGACGAAAGCATTTTCAAGGGTTATGAAACCGGCGGCGTTGAATACTTGTATAAACCAGTAAATCCTGAATTACTTAGAGCCAAGGTAGCTGTCTTTGCCGAGCTATATAAGAAGAACCATGCGCTGATAGCACAGGAAAAAAAGCTAATGCTTACGAACAAGGAACTTGAAAAGGAAATACAGGATCGAAAAAACTCTGAGGAAAAAGTAAACAAGCTAAACAAACAGCTTCTTGATAATATTTGGCAATTAAAGAATATCAATGAAGAATTAGAACGTTTCGCCTATATCGCGTCACACGATTTACAGGAGCCGTTAAGAAAGATCATCATTTTTGGCGATCGACTGCAGACAAAATTTCAGCCGATATTGGGGGAAGAAGGAAATGATTATTTAAACCGCATGATCAATGCATCAAATAAAATGCAGGTTTTGATTAAGAATATCCTTGCGTTCTCAAAATCTGCCGCAACAACCGAAACTGACGTGTTCGAAACAACTGATTTAAATCAATTGCTTACAGGTGTTCTTTCTGATCTTGAACTAAATATTGAGCAAAAAAACGCTTTAATAACAATAGAAAAGCTTCCCACTATCCACATCATCCCAGGTCTATTCAAACAACTTTTCCAGAATCTCTTGATAAACGCGCTAAAATTTAGCAAACCTAATGTTCGCCCGGAAATAAACATTGATGCTAAAATGATAAAGGGCTATGCAATTGAAGGCGTTGACATAAGTCGCAGTAATAATGACTTTTGCAACCTATATATTAAGGATAATGGCATAGGCTTTGAACAGCAATATGCGGACCAGATATTTATGATATTCAAACGGCTACATAGCTACGATCACATTGAGGGCACGGGTATCGGACTATCTATTTGCAAAAAAATAATAGAAAAGCATAAAGGCTATATTACAGCAAATGGGGAACCCGGCATCGGTGCAACCTTTATAATATCAATACCGCTTGACATAGAAGCGCACGCAATAAAGCCTGACAATAAACAACTAAGCGATCTTATTACAACACAATAGTTACTTATTTCTTACGGTTAGCTACTATTTTTTTTACAATATCATTAAACCTTGCATCAGTATAAAGCGCAGCAAAAGCAGGGTCATTTGAAAGCTGAATTATATCGTCATAACCTAGCTTTGCGGCCTCGTTTAATGATGCAATAGCCTCCTGCTTATTATTTTGTTTCATATAGTAAGTGGCCCGCAGATAGCTGCAATCAGCATTTTCCGGGTCAGCCATTTTAAACACCTTCAGGTAGCTATCCGCATTAGTAAGATCGCCACTATTCAGCGCATGGCTGGTATTCATATAGCATACCAGGCCTAGATAATTTATTACCCGTTGGTACATTTGTGCTTCATAAGGCAGTTTTGCCTTATGAATATTCTGTTTCAATTCGCTTAATTTCTGCCCCCACCATTGACTATCATGTTGACTGAACTCTTGCGCCAATTGCTGCTGAAGAGTTTTTTCCTGTTGCTGCAACTGGGCTTCCAGGCTAACTGCACTATGATAAATATCACTGCCGGATAGTTCAGTTAATTGCTTTTGATATGCAGAAACATCAGTCAAGCCATCAAGCAATTTTACTATGCCACTCAGCAATTGCTGTTCCTTTATTGGGTCTTTTGCTTTCTGTGCAGCCTTTATTTCTTCATCATATTGTTTCCTTGCAGCTGCAATAACAGCATCGTCTTTAGACTGCAGCTTTTCTTTCATTGCATTTACCTGCATCCACAGCAGCGCTGTTTCAAATGCCTTGGCGGGCGGCCATTCATGTTTACCAGCAAATGTCAGCAATTGATGCCTAAACCCATTTTGTTCCATTATTTCATCCACATGCTCCAGTTCATTATAGTTAAAATCATACACCCCTACTAATCCAAAATAATCAAAATGATTTTGAAGTGGTTGATCACTACCCGGCAAACCCGCTGCGCATGCTATTACACCCGCTACATTTCCATTTTGCATTGCTACGGCACCCGCCACTCTTGCACCTCCTGAAAACCCTGCCACGTATTCACGTTTTGAATCAATATTAAAACGACTGGCCGCATCACTCATCATTTGTTCAGCCACCTCGTCAGATTCAGTGAGGGCCATACCGTTTTTTGAATTATTGGAACCAATCAGCAGTATATCATATTGCTCGGCCAGTTCCTTATATCTGCGCAATGGCATTGCTCCTCTTGCGTGGGCATCAAAAAAGAAAACGCATGGGTAAGACTTATCTGAATTATAATGCGTTGGCAAATAGACTGCGTAGCTTTCGTTAGCATTTTTACACATTACACTATCCACTACTGTTCCCTTGGAAATGCTGGAATCAAAAGAAGCTGAAATTTTCGCAGTAGTATCTGAGGGACTTTTCCCATTGTTGTCTTTTCCGTCCGAACCGCAGGAAGTAAAAAGAATAATATTAGCCAGCAATATTGCAAACTTTAGCATATTAGTTTTGTATAACAAGAAAGATTATAGCTTTGTAAACTATGAAAATTATCTGGAATATCGGCTTGCCCCCTACTAATGCCTTGGCCGGATTTTTGCATAAAGGAATGAGGGTAAATGCCTTAGCACACACATGAACAACATCGTCAAAGAAGTTACCGAGTTCAATAAGGATCGCATACCGGAAATGGTAGCCTTAAAATACAATTTCATGTCCGAAAACGTATTTCGCTTTTACCGCGGTACTTGCCACCTGTTCTATGCAGATCTCAGCAAGTCAAATGCCATACCTCCATCCCCCCTTACCTGGATATGTGGCGATCTGCATCTCGAAAATTTCGGTAGTTATAAGGGGGACAACAGGCTCGTATATTTTGACCTGAATGATTTTGACGAAGCAATCCTCGCACCAGCCGCCTGGGAACTTACCAGGATGGTTACTAGTATCTTTCTTGCTTTCAGTATTTTAAAGCTGGAGCATAAAAAGGCATTGAAAATGGCTCAGCTGTTTCTAAAGTCTTATTCAGCAACACTCAGCAAAGGCAAAGCCTATTACATAGAACCACAAACAGCGAAAGGTATCGTATGCTCTTTTCTTGAGCATGCCAGTGAGCGTAAGTACAAGGATATCTTGAGAAAACGGACAGTAAAGAAAAAAGATAAGTTGATAATGCTGATGGAAGATCCACGCCACTTTGAGTTGGATAAATTCCTGCAACGTGAATTACATCATCACATCACAGACTGGATCATGTACAATCATGATGGTCCATATAATTATGAAGTTATTGACTCTGTCTTCCGATTGGCGGGAACTGGTAGCGTTGG
>JBQCEX010000100.1:0-8234 GCA_051959855.1 Flavipsychrobacter sp.
TCCTTCCCTGTTTTTAGGGAATGTTGCACGAAGTGACGGAAGGGTTATAAAACATATTACATGAGAAAGAATCAGATTAAGAATGTTACCTACCTAAAAGACCGACGAAAAGAGTTAAGAAACAATCTTACACCTGCGGAAGCTGTTTTGTGGAATGCGCTGAAGAATAGCCAGCTTATGGGTAGAAAGTTTAGGCGTCAGCATAGCATAGAAAACTACATAGCAGATTTTTATTGCCCTTCTGAAAAACTTATCATTGAGCTTGACGGTCAATATCATTATTTGCCAGGCACCCCTGAACAGGATTTTGTAAGAGACGAGAGATTAAATGAATTGGGTTACACAATTGTTCGTTTTGAGAACAAACTTGTTTTTCAGAATATGGCAGGTCTGCTTGAGTTGATAGCTACACATTTTTCTGATTAATGACCACCTCCCCTCGGCTAAGCCGAGGTACTCCTCCTAAAAACAGGAGGAGAGGTACTTGCAATTTAAAAAAAGCTTTTTCCTCAACTTCAGCGTAGTTGTCACCTATGTGGCCTCTGTTGCAAATACCTTGATGGGCGTTTACTATCTTGCTGCAACTTTGGTATATCACATTCTTATGCGAAAGATTTAACTTTATATCATTAAGCCATCGGGCACAGGGAACTCGCAAAGGTTCGACTCTGTGAGCACCTGCTGGCTTAATTCTTTCCGCATACCCCATATAGCACACCCTTATGCTTAAGACCACATTAATTATACTCGCAATTGCTTTTTCAATCGCCTACACAATTACAGCTGCTATCGCAACCAGCATATATAAAGACTATTTTCCGTTGGCTCCAGCTTTCCGTGGCAGATGGGTATCTTTATCCACTATCAATAAAGGCATAGCAGAATGTGAAGATGAACACTATAAGAAAGGAATGATACGCTGCAAAAAGCTATACATAGCAGCACTTACATTTTTGTATATCAGCCTCGCTATCTTTATAACTATTTTATATGCCCCAAAATTATTACGTGTCACTCTATAACCCTCATTCTGTAAGACGGCTTCGTAACCTCGCAGTGACGGGAGAATACAAGCTATCGAAGCCAACAAATCAATCCTGAAAATTCTCTAATCCTCTAAATTCTGATTCCAACAGTCAGCACCGAACAAATAATAAAGGGAAAAACACCTAAAATGAAAGAGCCCCGCGATTGCGGGGCTCTTAAAAATGACTATATGTGAATAAGATTAGATAACACGAACGTTAACTGCATTTAAACCCTTTTTACCATTTTCTACTTCATAAGACACTCTATTGTTTTCACGAAGTTCGTCTATAAGACCTGAAACATGAACAAAAATGTCCGGACCACCTGCTGCAGGTGTGATGAAACCAAAACCTTTGGTTTCATTGAAGAATTTTACTGTACCTTCTTGCATTGTATTGTTTTAAAACATTAATAAAGCACAAATATACAATAAATATTTTAATTTATTTACTTTTCTAAAATGTTCTTCTTTATAGTCCATTTCTTTCCCGTAAAAGAAAGAACAACCCCGCGCAACACGAAAAACAATCAGAGTCTGCGTAATAGCTTCCTAAACATATAGTGACAACCCTCATTCCGTGAGACTGCTTCGTACCTCGCAGTGACGGGATAAACAAAAAACGCAACATAAGCCATCGGAGTTAATCAGCCTGGCAGAGCAGTAGCAATGTCGTCCATAGCAGCACCACCCCGAAAAAACTGAAGCTTTTTTTTCGGGCGGCTTTCTTTGGTTCATTTCTTTTCCGCAAAAGAAAGAACAAACCTCGCGAAACACAAGAAGAAAACACCGGGCATCAGTTCCCCGAATACCCACGGGTTTCTTATCAGAAGACCTGTAGGAGAAGCCAACGCATTCTGAATTTTTAATTTTGAATTTTTAATTTTTAATTTGAAAATGTTGATATCTTCTTTTGGAAACCGCCTCCTCAAAATCGTAACTTACACACAGCAGCCTCCCCGGCTGCCCGCTCTTTGACACCCCTGTAAACCCAAACTCCCCGGAAGCCGGAGCCATGCCGCGCCACTACCTCCCAAAATCTCCCAATGGGAGAAAAATGAGACATTTTGTAACATTTTTGCGTAAAATGTAACTTTTTATAAAAACTTAATAAGTAGCCACCAGCAAGCATCTTCGCCAAATCACCCGTTCCCAAACCTCCCAAAACAAAAAATCCGGAGAAATGTCACATTTACCCTTTCGCTCGCTCAACCCTATAACTTCCCGTTATAATTGATAACATAAAAATGATGGCATTCCTCATACATCATGATACATGGCTGCATTAATTTTCCGGCTTGTACCAATATGGGGGTATTAGACTAATGAGTAAATCTTTACTTATGGCAGGGCTGCTGCTATGCGGCATTGCGGCACAAGCGCAGGACAACTACGAGATACAGGTGTACGGATCGCAAACGGTGGCACCGGGCGCTACTATGGTAGAGCTGCACAGCAACTACACCTTTGACGGTACACTGGCGCAGGAGAACGGGGTGTATGCCACGCACCACATATTGCACGAAACGGTGGAGATAACGCATGGCTTCAACAATTGGTTTGAGGTGGGCTTTTACTTCTTCAACGCCATAGGCAGCGAGGGCCGTACCAACTATGTGGGCAGCCATATACGCCCCAGGGTGCGGGTGCCCGATAGCTGGAACTGGCCCGTGGGCCTGAGCCTGAGTATGGAGGGCGGCTACCAGAAGCCCCAGTACAGCGAGGACGACTGGAGCCTGGAGATAAGGCCCATAGTGGACAAGACGATCAAGAAATGGTATTTCTCCTTCAACCCTACGTTTGACAAATCGCTGCATGGGCCGAACAGCGATAAGGGCTATATCTTTAGCCCCAACCTGAAGGGGGCCTATAGCATAACGAAGGTATGGGCACTGGGGCTGGAGTATTACGGGGCTGTGGGCGGGGTATTCAACTTCCTGCCCTTTCAGCAGCAGGAACAGCAGTTATTTGCAGCCGCAGATGTTAGCTTCTCACCTAACTGGGAGCTGAACTTTGGCTATGGCCTGGGCTTTACCAATGCCACCGACAATGGCATAGCCAAGGTGATACTGGGGTACCGGATCAGGCGAAAGAAAGCATAGTGAAGAGCAGAGCATACGGCAGTTTTATACTATCTTAGCTGCGATTAAGATATGAAAATGAATAAACTACACATTTTACTTCCTATAATAACCGCAGGACTGATAGCGGTATCTTGCAGAAAGGAAAAAACGGTGAACACGCCGGAGGCGCCCTACCAGCCAACTGCTTACCTGCTGCAATACCCTGCCTTTGTGGACAGCCAGCATGTGATGGTGGTGGATGCCCCCAATAACCCACTGACGGTGGAAGGTGTAGCACTGGGCAGAAAGCTGTTTTACGAAAAGATGCTCAGCAATAATATGAGCATGAGCTGCAATAGCTGCCACAAGCAGGAAAACGGCTTTGCCGACCCACGGCAGTTTAGCCTGGGGACGGACAATGCAAGCGGCAATCGCAATGCAATGGCGTTAATCAACCTGGCCTGGAGCAAACAGTTCTTTTGGGATGGCAGGCGCAACAGCCTGGAGGGGCAGGCACACGACCCTGTGACCAACCCGAAGGAAATGGAGAACAGCTGGACGGTGGTGGTGCAGCGCCTGCAAAGCAGCAGCACCTACCCTGACCTGTTTTACAAAGCATTTGGCAGCCGCACAATAGACAGCACGCAGGTGACAAAGGCACTGGCGCAGTTTGAACGAACGCTGATATCCTACAACTCCAGGTTCGACCGGTTTTACTATAGAAGTGAACTCAGCGCTATCAACAAGCAGGAGCTGGCAGGCTTCGAGGTATTTGCAGGGCTGGGACGCTGTACCAATTGCCATGCCGGAGTTACCATGACAGACCACTCATTCCGTAATAACGGTCTGGATGCCGTACCTGCAGACTCAGGGTTAGCCATCGTAACGCGCAACCCCGCTGACTTTGGCAAATTCAAAGTACCAACCCTGCGCAACATAGCACTGACAGCACCGTACATGCATGATGGCCGCTTTAAAACACTGGCAGAGGTAGTAGACTTCTATAGCGACAACCTGCATGGCAGCAGCCCTAATATAGACTCGATATTCCATTTCTCTCCTACAGGCTTTCATTTCACCACACAGCAGAAAGCTGATTTGTTAGCGTTTCTTCAAACACTAACAGACAGCAATTTTGTAAACAACCCGGCATTCAGCGAGCCGAAATAATATATTGCAAATTCCAAAAACAAAAAGGTGTTACTATGAGTAACACCTTTTGATATTATAAAGAGGTGGTCTTAAGATACCATATTTGTTTCATTCACTTTCACCCCCACCATTTCGCGCACTGCTGCGGCTATGCCCCTGGCATCGAAGCCGCATTCGCGGTATTGTTCGTCGGGCTTGCCGTGCTCAATGATCTCGTCGGGTATGCCGAGGATCTTCACTTCAGGAGCGTAGTTGTGTGCTGCCATGAACTCAAGCACTGCAGAGCCAAAGCCACCTAAGACGGTGCCATCCTCCACAGTGATGATCTTGCTGTAGTGCTGGGCTACTTGGTGCAGCATTGCTTCGTCCAGCGGCTTGGCAAAACGCATATCGTAGTGAGCAGGCGTAATGCCTTCAGTTGCGAGCATCTTGCAAGCTGCTACGGCGAAATTGCCGGGATGGCCTATGGTGAGGATGGCTACGTCCTGACCATCAGCTATTTTACGGCCTGTGCCTATTTCTACCTTCTGGAAGGGGGTGCGCCACTCAGGCATAACACCCTGACCGCGTGGGTAGCGGATAACGAACGGATACTCGTTCTCCGGCAACTGGGCGGTGTACATAAGATTGCGCAACTCTGCTTCATTCATGGGTGCGCTTACTACCATGTTTGGTATGCAACGCATGTAGGCAATATCGTAAGCGCCCTGGTGGGTAGGACCATCCTCGCCTACCAGACCTGCACGGTCGAGACAGAAGATGACGGGCAGCTTTTGTATGGCTACGTCGTGAATTACCATATCGTAAGCACGCTGCATGAATGTGCTGTAGATATTGCAAAACACCTTCATGCCCTGGGTGGCCAGGCCTGCGCTGAGCGTAACTGCGTGCTGCTCGGCAATGCCTACATCTATTGCCCTGTCGGGCATAGCCTCCATCATGAATTTGAGGGAGGAGCCTGAAGGCATAGCAGGAGTGATACCCATTATCAATGGGTTCTTTTCTGCCAGTTCTATTATGGTGTGACCGAACACATCCTGGTATTTGGGAGGCTCGGGCACAGCGGAAATCTTCTTGTTGATCTTACCGGTAATCTTATCGAAAGTCCCCGGAGCATGCCACAGGGTCTGGTCTTTCTCGGCAAGGCCATAGCCTTTACCCTTTACCGTTTTTATGTGCAGCAGTTTAGGACCGGGAATATCCTTCAGATCCTTCAGGGTTTCGACCAGCTTAATGCTGTTATGACCATCTATAGGGCCGAAATAACGAAGGCCCAGCCCTTCGAACAGGTTGCTTGATTTTGAGACGATACCTTTCAAGCCTGCTTCTACCTTAGAAGCAAGGCGCTGGAAGTCTTTTGATGGCAGTTTGCCCAGCAGCTTCCATACATCGTCGCGAAACTTATTATATGCGTGGGAAGTAGTGATGTCGGTAAGATACTCTTTCAATGCACCAACATTGGGATCAATAGACATGTTATTGTCATTGAGTATGATGAGTATGTTGGCATTGCTTACACCGGCATGATTGAGGGCTTCGAAAGGAAGGCCTGCCGTCATGGCGCCATCGCCGATAACAGCTACGTGCTGGCGGTTTGTTTCACCTTTTAATTTTGAAGCGATGGCCATACCCAGCGCCGCAGAGATGGAAGTGGAAGAGTGCCCTACCCCAAAAGCATCATAAGGGCTTTCGGCACGCTTAGGAAAGCCACTGATACCACCCTGCTTGCGATTGGTATAAAATACATCGCGGCGGCCTGTAAGTATTTTATGCCCATATGCCTGGTGGCCAACGTCCCAAATCAGCTGATCGTCAGGTGTATTCAGCACGTAATGCAACGCAACAGACAGCTCTACCACGCCCAGGCTGGCACCAAAATGCCCGCCATGAACACTAACGCAGTCGATGATGAACTGGCGCAATTCATTACATACTTGTTGTAACTGACTTTTATCAAGCTTTTTGAGATCATCAGGTGTATTGATCTGACTCAATATGGGACCTGCGGCAATTTCTTCCATTCACGAGGATTGAAAATATCGTTCAAAAATAATTAAAAATTGCGATGTTGGCTTATATGTAAAGCTAAAAATCGTTAAAACAGCCGATTAACTATATGTAACAGATAAGTCAAGATTTCATTAAAAACAACAAAAACTAAGCCAATAAGGTTGCAAGTCTGTTACCTTTGCGTTGAAAATTTTGTAAATGTTTAATCGTTATTTGCGTACTTACCCATGGTGGTTTCAGTTGATAATGTTTGCTTTAATGGTGTTTACGCTGATTTCATTCGTGTCGGTTATTACACAGGCATTGCTGCCTAAACTGAGCGGATATTCCATTCTCTCTCTCTCCAGTGTAACTGAGCAAAGCCCTAAAGCATTAATAAATACTTCATTGCTGATGCAAGGTATTTTGCATATCGGCCTGTTTACGCTTCCCTCTTTACTTTTTGCGTACCTCACACACCCTAAGCCCGGCTACTACCTGGGCATCAGGAATGCGGGGAAAAATATACAATGGATACTTGTGATCCTGATAGCAGTAGGTGCAGTGCCCGTGTTTATGAATATGGCGGCATGGTTCCAAAGCCTGCACCTGAAATGGGCAGATGTGGCACAGCAAAGGATCGACAATTTAGAAAAGCCCTACCTGGATATGAATTCCGTGAGTGACCTGCTGAGAACGTTTACGGTAATGGCCATACTGCCGGCTGTAGGCGAAGAGCTTTTCTTCAGAGGTATCATTATGCGCTTTGCAAAAAAGCGCAGCAGGGGCATGACTTTTCCTATTCTCATTAGCGCTATTATGTTTTCGCTAATTCATTTTTCTGCTTATGGCTTTTTCCCTATCCTACTTGCAGGTATATTGCTGGGGCTGATCTACTACTGGACTAGATCTATTGTATGCAGCATGCTATTCCATATGCTGAATAACGGGCTGCAAATAGTGGTGATGTATATGGCAAAGGGCAATGGGCATATTAAGGCATTAATAGATAGTAATAGCTTACCTATATTTTTGCCGATAGCAGGTTTCTTAATATTCGCTATCTCATTTTATTTGCTCTGGAAAAACCGCACGCCGCTACCTGCAGATTGGGCTGCAGATTTTACGCAGGAAGAACTTTCTGAAAAAGGGTTATAAATTAGCGGCTTTAATATCAATGATTCATGGCTCTTAACTGGCCCACATTTTTCACTCGCCTTGGCAGCGCTATAGTTTTCAGCATCATCATGATGGCTGGATTGCTTTGGAATAACACAGCTTTCCTGGCGCTGGTGAGCCTGATACAATACCTGTGCCTGAGAGAATACTTTAGACTGACGAAGAAAATAGACCCTGAAATAAACTGGCCGGTATGGCTGATGATGATGCTACAGGCCGGCAGCCTCGCAGTACTGTGGTTAGGTGCAATGGCTGTGCCGGGATTTGAGTACCGAATACATGGCTTTGCGTTCCTGATCATCCCTACGCTCATCATCCTGATCTCATTTCTTTCAAAGGGTAATGCCTGGAGAACAGGCATGTATGCATTGGGTGGCATCTTCTATATCAGTATGCCCATGCTGGCATTAGCAGGGCTGCATAGTATATGTATGATACTGCCGCTGGCCCTAATATTAATGATATGGATGAATGATACTATGGCCTACCTGGTGGGCTCATTTATAGGTAAAACACCGTTCTCAGCTATATCGCCAAAGAAGACCTGGGAAGGAACAGCAGGCGGCGCCATACTGACCCTGGCAGGGGCTGCTATATGGGGCTATTACTCGCCCATTTATCATATGGTGGACTGGATGGCCCTGGCATTGTGTGCTGCTGTTGCAGGTACGGCAGGTGACCTGCTGGAATCGAAACTGAAGCGCATGGCCGATGTAAAAGACTCTGGTACCATGATGCCAGGGCATGGTGGCGCGCTTGACAGGTTTGACTCTCTGCTGGTGGCTGTGCCATTTGCATTTTGCTATGCTTATTTGTTCATGCCG
>JBQCEX010000101.1:0-2219 GCA_051959855.1 Flavipsychrobacter sp.
GAGGTTCTCCAAATTTGCCAACGCGCGAACAGATATATAATGTGTCTGTTGTAACTGATGATGATTTGATTCAAAGAAACAAAGACCAGTATGATGGGCTGTATGCCTTTCAGAATACCCTTGTTGAGGTGAGACGAGTGCTGGCGAATACGGCTACTTACATGATATTTGACGATCATGAAATATGTGATGATCTTTTCCTGGACTTGAAATGGTCACATCGTATACTCGGCTATTCTGGCTCAGATACATCGCTATTAAATTATTTTAGCCAAAATTTTTCTGATGTAGGCAATGGAGGAATGGAACTTGGCCAACGAGTAATAACAAATGGACTTGCAGCCATTAATTTATGCCAGTATCTTGGGAATTATGATGGACTTGGAGGAGATCCGTCATTTCAGGATTTTTTAACTAAGATCAATAATATAGCAACATCGCCTACTACTTATTCTAACTGGACTGATCTGCAAGCCAACTTGTTGCCAACATTAGTAGCAAGTAGCCCATCGACAAACTGTCAGGCAGAACTTTCATCGCATGATTATTGGAATTTTAAAATTTATTTTGATACCTATTGTATAAATTTTCTAAATGCAAGAACGCAACGAGGTTATGTCTTTGGAAACAAAGGGGAATACCCTGCTCAACTGATTTGCTGGAATAAAATATCATATCAGCTAGGTATATCTATTCCGCCAGGTAGAAGTTATGACTTTTGCATAATTGTAGCCCAAACACCGGTATTAGGACATGTTGCTGTGGAAAAAGGAATTCAATTAGCGTTGAATCTTAAACAAAGAAATGTTAATGAAGCGGATTATGAAGCCTGGGGTTATAATGGATTATTAAGAGAATATTTTTTACAAACTGTCTCGCAGTACTCGGTAAAAAGAATTTTGATTTTATCAGGAGATGTACATTACGCTTTCTCAAATAAAATTAAATACTGGGATAACAGGAATGGATTTATTTCTACCCAGGAGTCGAGGAGTACATTGATACAGTTAACTTCAAGTTCATTAAAAAATGAAGCTACAGAAAGAGGGTATCTGGGTATTATGGGGCGCGTTGCTCCTAGTACTACACAAATGGGTCAATTAACAGCTATACAAGCATTTGAGAAGTCAAAGTATGAATATGTAGGTTGGAAGACGAATGGTACGCATATCAAGCAATTTTTAATTAATCAACAAATTAATAGTAGTGTAATTTCACCTGCTTTTACAGAACTAGTTGCCGTTACCACCTTATCAAATAAAACAACTGACCCGCCTGATTGGAGTTATAGAATCGAGCCAGTAGATGATACCAGAAACGCAACATCCAGAACTATAGAAACAGTAGCTGAATTTTTATTTCCTAAAGCTGGTATTTTAGGTAATTTATTAATGGCATTAACGCACCAAGGCAGAAAGCAAGTGAGTGAGTCTCATCTAATCGTTGGAAAAAATTGTATTGGTTTAGTTAGCTTTTCTGGTTTCCCTGCCTCTACACCTACAATTACACATGATATTTATTTCTGCCCATTGCCAGATAGGAGTATAGCAGCGTCTAATAATTATGGTGAGGATGATTATAAACCATATACCAAGCATGTTATTAATTTCGATCTGGAGTCTTATGTAGCAATAACTGTCACATCAGGGAACCCAAGACCTGGATATGATTAATAAGTAGGGCAATGTACTTGAGAATTGGATTTTTGAAAAATGATTGATATGTAAAAGCATAAAATCTAAATATTTATCATACAAAACAAACTATTATGAGTGAATATTTGTTTATACTGGGAGTTGCCCACACACCGGAATGTCTTATGCACCGGCTATCAGATCTCTTTGCAATATGCGTATTAGTTCCTTATGCATTATATTGGATTCTCCCTGGGAGAAAAAGTCCTGTAATAGGAGGTATTCTGATTCTGCTTAATGCCTTCTCTCTTTTTCTGCATATCATTTCCCTTAAAATTTTTAATGAACATAGAGAGCGTTTTATAGGTGATTGTTATACGTTCGGATCAGATTCTGACAGATATAGGATTTTTTTATTGCTGATTTTCCTGTTAGCATTATTTCCTGTGTGGTATTACTATAAACATAAAAATATAAATCGCAAAAACTAAATAATCTTAACCTTATTGCTATGGCTGATAATAATTTTCAAAAAATAATTTTTCAGGAGTTAGAGAAATATTTTTCTCCACTGGTAGATGCATC
>JBQCEX010000102.1:0-4962 GCA_051959855.1 Flavipsychrobacter sp.
GATCTTGATCAGCTGCACCTTGTAAAAGAGCATTTATTTTACGCTGATTTATTGGAAACAGGGCGAGTATTATACTTTAAAAGTCATGCCCACAGTGGCTTTTAACAATTTAGTAAAATGCGATTGGACATTTAAAAATTATAGTGCAGTCATTACTATGAAATTGTACGTTAACCTTAGTATTGATCTGCAACAAAATTTTATGGCCTTTCATGCAAATAATTAAATGAGGTGTTGACTATTTTCCTCGCCTTAGATGTTAATCAAAGCGTATGTTTCTTAATTAGCTTCAGCGCATCTTTCTCATCGCCCCATTTTAAAGGTTCAAATTTCTTGCCCATATGCCTGTTATAATCAATAAAGAAGTTTTCGATTTCCTTCACCATATGTTTATTGATATCTTGTACTTTTTTCAAATCCGCATATAGAATAGAACAGTCTGTTACACCTATAAGGCGATCATTCCTTTCTTTTTTACCATCCTTTTCTGTTTGTATGGCTTCAAGCACGCCAAGCATTCTGCACTGAACCAGGCAACCGGGAAAAGCACACTGATCCATTATAACCAATACATCAACGGGATCACCATCTTCCGCACGGGTATTTGGGATAAATCCAAAATCGAAAGGAAACATTGTTCCCATAGGCAAGGTTTTCTTCAGCCTGAATATCTTTAATTCAACATCGTAGCTGAACTTGTTTTGACTTTCTTTCGGTGTTTCGATTATCACATTTACCAGTCCATCTTCTATGGGTGTAATCTTATTAAATTTCATAATCGCTTTACTTTTCTATTCTATGAATGCATAAAACACTATGCCTACGAGTTTTACCGAACTGTTGATTTAAACAATTCACTGGCATGATATTGTCGTTTTATGAAATGGAATAAACAGTTAGGATCATGAAAAATTTCTTTCGCTATATGGCCGGTAGTGCAGCAAGGTGGGTAAGGGGTATTATAGGTTTTACGCTCATTGGTTGGGGATATACCAACCCTTTAAACCTCTGGATAATAGGCATCGGCATCATACTTCTGTTAGGGGCTATTTTCAATATTTCAATTCTTGCGCCGCTATTTGGATATTCAATACTGGGTAACAGAATTGTTTCGAGGCATGGTGAAATAAATGGAATACCTGGCGAAGACCTGACAGGTAAAAATCCTGTAAGTAAAAAAAGCATTACAGATAATGGCGCTGACCATGACAAAGAAGAACGTAACTATGCTCATCATGCTACCACAAAAGGCGGCTCCAATTATGGGCAAGGTTCTTCTCAGCTAGGAGGAGAAGCTTACCGACAGGGTAGCACTAAGACAGATGGCAGTAATTACAACAATGAACATTTTCCCACTGAGGCCAATGCGAACAAGCATTAAATAGACTAAGATTATAGATAAGTTCTATAGTCATGACTCTTTTTAGTTTTAACAAATAATAGTTGCTATTAACTGGCACGCAAATTGGCCTATTATATAAGTGATTAAATGTTAAAGCTATGAAGAATGTATTTCGTTTTATGGCAGGCAACGAAGCCAGATGGGTAAAAGGCATCATCGGATTCAGTTTGGTAGGTTGGGGCTATCATAATATGTACTTACTGATAGCAGGGACTATTTTGTTTTTAGGTGCTCTTTTCAATATTTTAATTTTCGCGCCGCTTTTCGGTTACTCAATATTTGGTAATAATGTGATTGAGCAATACGGATCCATTCATTTCGGTAAAGACAGCCATCAAAAGCCGTTAATTCACAATAAGAAAAGTAATTTTTCAGATAAACTGATTGGTAAACACCGCTACCACTATGGCCATGGCGGTACGAGAGCATGACAATATTTAAAATGCAGTGAGCTACAGTTTAATAAATTCCCCGGCGAAATTGTTATTTAAGTACAATAAATAAATGCCCGACTGCAACTTCGATACATCGAGTGGCAATTTATTTAACTGGTGGTAGTATGCACTAATTATTTTCTGGCCAGACAGATTGTAAACTTCAAGCATCTGAACAGGTTGAGCAGAGGAAACAGTGAGTTGATCATTTGTAGGATTAGGACAAATGGAAACAGCATTAACAGCTTGTACGTCTTTCACTTCTGTTTCCACAAAGTGTGGGTTTTTCCTACAATCTTCCGGCTCATTCAGGCTATCTCGCAACATTGCGCTGTTTATTCCTGAGCTTATTGTATAAGGAGTTCCTATATTAGGGTAGGAGATATTGGCAGACCAGTATCCGGGAGCATTATTTAAAAAAAGTGACTTTTCAATAAGCTTTTCGGTGCCTGCAGGCATAATGGAATTGTTTATGTTATTTCCCCACTGAAAAGTACCCGCACCTGCTACAATATAATTGCCCATAAGTGGCAAAGTACAGGTTACTTCATTGCCTATGTAATTCACGCTATCAGTAACAGGAGTACCGACCTGTACAATACCCCAAAGAGAAGCACGGTTCCTAAAAAAGGTGTTGAAGGGGCCATTGATGCCATGCGAATTATCGACTACAATATTTTGTACAATGTTTCCTTCGAAGAGGTTGAGATAAGGATAATTGCCATGACATACAATATCACCTGATGCATTGGCTGGATAACCCGGTTCAATCCAATAAGGGTCTTTTGAATAGTTGTATGCAAATACATTGCCATTTGCACCGGCTTGCACAAGCATTGAGTGGCGCAGATGTTCAAAAATGTTATTGTCTACCAAGCAATCGCCACTAGAATATTCTACTGCTACTCCATAACCCTGACCATTACTACCGTAGGCATGCGAATGATGAAAATAATTGCCTCTTATGGTTAGGTGAGCTGAATTGTCCACCTCTATATGCGCAAAATTTGTTTGGTTGCTTTCTATGCCTATTATGTGACAATCAACAGCATAGTTCAGCAACACATTAGATGTTTGCTGTGCGGTACTATCCATTCGCTCAATGTACAAGCATTCAATACCAGCATTTTTCACCGGCAGCAATTTTTTCAATTGTGTTTTATAGCCATCAGGATAATTCTTTCTTAGCTTTTGGTGAAATATGACCTTGTTACCCTGAATAGCAGCAATTTGCAATATCTGACCAACAGAATGATATGCCCAGGATGATGTAACAAGGCCACTATCATTGCCGTATAGCTTAATCCAATCTCCGCTGGCTAAACCACTAATATTATCCAGGTACAAAGTCGTATCATTTTTGTTAGCTGCCTGCTGTATACTCCAGTCGGCAGAACCCTGCATACCCTGAATATTTATTGCATTTACTGAAGAGCCACCCAAATTGAAAAGTAATTTGGTAGCTACCCCATTACCTCGCAATACCAGGCTGTCTCTCAGGTTAATGTTTTGATGGAAGAGATAGCTTCCTGCAGGGAACAGTATAATACCCGGCTTGCCAGCCAGTGCAGCTAATGCGCTGGCAAAAGCGGTATCGTTTGCTGTCAGGCCGTCGGGCACTGCGCCGTAATCCATTATATTAACCACAGTTCCATAATCTGATATTGAATCAGTTACACCGGCTTTTGACCAATCCGTTAATCTTTCTGCAGGAATACTTTGAGCGGATACGCTGGTAATGCTAATCAAAAGCATTATTAAACACAAAAACCTCTTCACACAAATCATTGATGCGCAAAATTACGCAATAAGCCATTCATTCATTAACAGTTATGCATAATATGATATTGCTATGACAAGATCGGCAGATGTTTTATTGCCTATTTATCAAGCTGCGGATACTGATGTAATCTTCGTTTGTTTGCCAGCAATTTTGGATCTATGATAGGTGATATAAGACAAGGCAAGCATGCCAAGAAATATGAGTGGCATTGCACGATAGTTTACCGGATCTCCGGAGGCGGTGTGAGCAATAAACGCGGAAACAAATACAATACTAAAGGCGGCATATGCCCACTCTTTGTAACGGGATGAAATGGGAACAAGCAAAAGCACTGCGCCTATCAACTTTCCTACTGCCAACTCGATACGAAAGTAATCCGGGAAACCGAGATGATGGAATGCCATAGACATCTCGGGTTTAGTTAGATATGCAAAAGCAGAGTAGGCCATCATTAAAGCAACCAAGGACGTACTAATCCAATAAGTGATCTTCAAGCGTTTCATAATTTTTCTTTTTTGTTGGTGCAAACTTAGATACCTTTACTATCTAAAAGATAGCGGTTTCCCATAGGATACCAGTATCCTTTAGGAAAGCAGTATTTATGAAAATGACAGAGAAGCCAGACCATAGCTCTGAGGAGTGCAAGGCGGGCGCTGCTGCGGTAAGAGATGCACTGTATGTGCTCAGCGGTAAGTGGAAGTTACCTTTAATAATCACATTGTCAGCGGGACCTATGCGATTTAAAGATATTGAACGGTCGCTTGAGGATATAACACCTAAAATACTCTCCAAAGAATTGCGAGATCTGGAACTAAATGAATTTGTAGTGCGTAAGGTAGTGGCTACAAAGCCCGTAACAGTGACCTATGAACTGACTGCTTATAGCAATTCACTTGACCGTGTTCTGGAAGAGTTACAAAGGTGGGGAATGCAGCATCGTAAGAAAATAAAAGCGAGCATGCGGAGAGCAAGTGCTGCAAATTAGGATTCAATTAAAGTTTACCCTGTATTAATTAGTGGTATATCTTTTTAACAGGCAATAGCATGTTGTCATTAACAGATATAGCAGTAATTTCATTTGTAACCGGTGGTATATGCAGCCTGATCATTATTGTTGACCTATTGGCCGGTAACAGGCAGCAGATGGCTGTTATGAATATAGTATGGCCTATTACGGCCCTTTACTCAGGCCCCATTGGACTAATAACCTATTACACCATAGGGAGAAAAAATAGTATAAAGACAAACACTAAATCGAAAAAGCCCCTTTGGCAAAGTGTAGTAGTGGGAGCTTTGCATTGTGGGGCCGGATGCACATTAGGTGATATATGTGCGGAGCTATT
>JBQCEX010000103.1:0-4140 GCA_051959855.1 Flavipsychrobacter sp.
CACGCTGTACAAATCGGGCTACACCTCGTGGCGATCCTATCTGTATCACTGTATCTACAGGCCGGAAGTCTACACCAAGGTCCAGACTGCTGGTGCATACCACTGCCTTTAGCAACCCGTCATGTATCGCATTCTCCACCCATATTCTCAGCTCTTCGGTCAGCGAGCCATGATGTAATGCTATAATACCCGCCAGGTCAGGGTCTTTCTCCAGCAGCCGCTGGTACCATATCTCGCATTGTGATCTTGTATTGGTAAAGAGCAGGGTAGAATTACTTTGATGGATGATGGCCAGCACCTGGTCTATAGCACTGATGCCCAGGTGGCCACCCCATGGATATTTTTCAATCACCTCCGGCAATATGGTTTCTACTTCTATTTTCTTTTCCAGCTTCGAGCTGATTAATACGCTTTTATCTTCATAGCTCCCCAGCAATATATTCTTGGCTTCTTCCAGGTTACCTATCGTCGCAGATATACCCCATATCTTCAGCTTGGGGTTTATAGCTTTCAGCCGCGATAGCGCCAGCTCCACCAGCACACCGCGCTTGCTGCCTATCAGCTCATGCCATTCATCTACCACCACAAATTCCAGGTCTTTAAAAATAGCTGCATAGTCTTTTTGCGCCAGCAGCAGGTGCACACTTTCCGGTGTCGTTACCAGGCCATTGGGCATTGCTTTTTTCTGCTGGGTACGCTCTTTAGTGCTTGTGTCCCCTGTACGCAGCCCTATGCTGTAGTCCAGGCCCAGGTCATCACTTACTCGTTCTGTTGCAGAATATATTTCTTTTGAAAGGGCTCGCAACGGTGTTATCCATAGGCAGTGCAGTCCTCGTGGCCTTTTTTTCTTGGCAAAAAAGTTTTGCAGTATTCCAAACCACAGTGCATACGTTTTGCCAAACCCCGTTGGTGCGTTCAATAAGCCTGAGTAGCCATTAGCTATTGCTTTCCAGCTTTTCACCTGGAAGTCATACGGTATCCATCCTTTTATTCCAAACCATGTATCTGCAATATCCGTTTTAGCCATTGCTTATTTTTAATAAATCCAGCAGGTCCTCTTTTGTGTTGGCATCTTTTATGCCCTTATCTTTTCTCCACCGCAGGATGCGCGGAAAGCGCAACGCCACACCCGATTTATGTCTCGGCGATGGATTAATACCTTCAAAGCCTATTTCAAACACTAATTCAGGTGTCACGCTGCGCACCGGGCCAAATTTTTCTTTTGTATGTTTTTTCACCCAGCTATCTACTTCTACCAGCTCTTTATCAGTCAGGCCTGAGTATGCTTTGGTAAAAGGTACTAATTCTTCGCCATCCCACACAGCAAAGGTAAAGTCTGTGTACAGGTTTGCCCTTCGGCCATGCCCTCTTTGTGCATATAGCAGCACACCGTCTATCGAGTACGGATCTACTTTCCATTTCCACCAGTCGCCGCGTCTTCTTCCTGTTTTGTAAGTGCTGCTTTTTCTTTTCAGCATCAGCCCTTCACAGTTCATTTCCCGCGCCAGCAGTCTTTCTTTCGCCACTTCTTCCCAGTTGTTGCATACTACTGTTGGCGATAGCATCATGGGCAATTCAGGAAAACTGGCTTTTGCGGCAGCCAATATACTATCCAGTATAGTTCTCCTTTCCTGTAGCGACATATACCTTATATCAACGCCGTTATCTTCCAGCAGGTCGTAGCATATCATGGCCAGTGGCGCATCCTGCAGGCTTTTCTTAGTTACGTTCTTTCTGCCTATGCGTGTCTGCATCACATGAAATGGTAATAGCTGCCCATCTTTTACAGGCAGTATCTCCCCGTCTATTACAGTGCCATTCGGCAGATGATTGATTAAATGTTGGAACTCGGTAAACTTTTCAGTTAGCAGGTCTTCCCCTCTGCTCCATATAAAAAGCTGGTGATTACGCACTATTATTTGCCCGCGAATGCCATCATATTTGCGCTCTATCTGCCATTCCTGCACATCGCCCAGTTCTTCCACGGCTGTTTCCAACGGATAGGCCAGGTAAAACGGGTATGGCTTCGAAATATCATCACCCGCGTTCTCAGTTGATACTAGTTCTTGCAGTGTTATAGTGTTGGCATCCCAGTTACCTGTCAATCTATGGGCCACTATATTTTCATCTATATTAAAATGCTTGGCCAATCCCTTCATTACGATCTTGTCCGATACTCCCACCCGGAAGCTGCCGGTAATGAGCTTGTTGAAAATAAAGAGTTCCTGCGGTGCAAATTCACGCCATGCCTGTATAATGAATTCTTTGCGTGTTTGCTCATCACTGTCTTGTAATGCAATGAGCGATTTGACGATGGTATTAAGCGAATGGTCTTTTGTTTCAGCATTTGGCGGCAGCAATAGTGATATGGTCTCGGCCAGGTCGCCAACTATAGAGTACGATTCTTCCAGCAGCCATACCGGCATGTTGCTCACTTCTGCACACCAGTCTCTTAGCTCGCCTGATTTTACGGTGCGTTTCGGTCGCCTGCCGCTCAGCAGTGCTACGCACCATATAGCATCTGCCGTGTCAGCCGTAGCGAAATAGTCCGCCAGCGCATCTATCTTTTCGTTGGTAGATGTCGTTTGGTCTATACGGGTAAACAGTTCGCTAAATGCTTTCATCTTCCTTCTGGTTTGTTTCTATATCTATAGTATCGTCTGCCTGTTCGCCTGCATACAGTGTTTCTACTTCGTGCGCGCGCAGCTGGTAGTTTTCCTGCAGCCATTTCGCATACACCGATTTGTATCCGTGTGTTACATATACACTTTCTGCTCCCGTTTCCTTTACTGCTGTATTCAACTGGTTCCAGTCTGCATGGTCCGATAGTACAAATCCTCTGTCTGCACCTCTTCGGCGCCTGGCACCGCGCAGTTGCATCCAACCGCTGCATATGCCCAGTTTGTAGGGTTGCAGTTTGCGTATCCATGGCGTGTCCATGGCAGATGGTGGCGCTATGATCATAGCTCCGGTTATACTGCTCCTGTTTGTTTCTGCGGTTATGCGTTCGGCTTTTGTTAGCGGGCCTATCGTTTGTTCATAAAGCTTGTTTACATTATCTACTGCGCCGTGCGTATATATTTTGCCAATACTGCTATCCAGTTGCTGCAGTACACGCTGGGCTTTGCCCAATGCATAGGTGATAATTACCGAATTTTTTCCTTCCTCCTTGTTTTGCCGCCACCATTTATTTATGTCTGCATGCACCGTGTCAACATCAGGAAAACGATAGATAGGTAATCCAAAGGTGCTTTCAGTTATAAAATTGTGACAACGCACGGGTTCAAATGGTGTGCTTATCTTATCATGCTGTAGTTTATAGTCGCCGCTCACCACCCATACCTCACCTTTATATTCCAGCCGCACCTGTGCCGAACCCCAGATATGGCCTGCCGGGTGCAGGCTGATGTGTACACCATTTATTTGCAAGACCTCACCATATTCCAGTCCTTCCGCTTTTATGTCTTCACCCAGCCTGTACTTTAAAACTGGCAAACTATGCTTATGCGCCAGGTAGCTGCCCATGCCCCATCGTGCATGGTCAGAATGTGCATGGGTAATAATGGCCTTGGCCACAGGTTGCCAGGGATCAATGTAGATACCCGCCTGCGCACAATAGATGCCATTATTATCAAAAGTGATCATAAGCCGCTGCCAATGAGTAGATTAATTTAAGGATATAGTTGTTAAAAATTGTACCAGTGTTTTTGAATAATACTTTTTTAACAATCATAGCTGCCAAAGGTTCAGCCATGTAATGCTATAGTTTTCTTATTTTGACGCCACATTTTATTTTCATGAAGAAGACACTATTTATCCTTTCTTTTCTATTGGTCGCAGCAAACGCAAATGCGCAAAAGCACAACTGGCATTTACTTAGCGCTAAAGGTCGCCATTGCGGCACAGGGGTTGAGCAGGCTTACAAACAACTGAAAAACAAAACACCTAAAACCATTACAGTAGCAGTTATCGATATCGGTACAGATATTAACCATGAAGATCTGCAGGGCATGATATGGACGAACCCCGGCGAAATACCTGGTAATGGCATTGACGATGATCACAATGGCTACATAGATGATGTGCATGGTTGGAATTTCCTGGGCGGTAAGAACGGAAACCTGATGTATGAGGCAGAAG
>JBQCEX010000104.1:0-21981 GCA_051959855.1 Flavipsychrobacter sp.
AAAGTTTTGAAATTCCTTTGTTACGACATCTTGACCTCCTTCTATTTCAAACTCCAATGCGTGAAGCTTAAATTTCATTTTTAATGATTCCATAGGTTAAAAAACTATTTTATTTATTAATAAAATTAATACATCTCAATAGTTTTATTAAGTAAATGATAAGTGAGTTATTAACATTTTAATTTTTCAAGCCGTATCTTTTTTAATTATTGTAATAATTCCAATTATATTTGCAACCCACTAGCAATTGGGGAATTAGCTCAGCTGGCTAGAGCGCTTGCATGGCATGCAAGAGGTCATCGGTTCGACTCCGTTATTCTCCACAAGCTTTAAGCCGCCTTCGGGTGGCTTTTTTATGATTACTACTAACCGTTAAAAAGATCCAAGTATGAATTGAAAATAAATACTCTATTACGGCTTTGGCCAGTTAATTCCTCCAGAATTCCATAATCTTCAAAACTTTCTATTAGGTCACCTGCCGCCTTTTTACTTAAAGCACAAATTTTTTCTGCTTCTTTAACAGTTACAAGAGGTTCGTTGAATAAATGATTTAATAATATTAAGGCAGATTGAGTTCGTCGTCCCCAATTTTTATGTATTTCACCTTCTAAGTTCTTTTTAAAAAGAATGATTTCCGACAATTTATTTACTGCTTCCTTTGAAGTTTGTTCAATGCCAATTAAAAAATACTTTAACCAATTAAGTAAATCATTTTTTTCTCTGACTTTCGTTAAATTATCGTAGTAGTTAGATTTGTGCTTTTCAAAATATGCTGATAGGTATAGCAAGGGTAAATGCAAAATATTTTGATCTACTAAAAATAAAGTAATAAGTAATCTGCCAATACGGCCGTTGCCATCCAGAAATGGATGTATTGTTTCAAATTGATAGTGAGCAATGCCTATTCGTATAAGTGCTGGGACATTAATTCTTTCATTATGTAAAAAATTTTCCAAGTCCCCCATTAATTCTTCCACAAAAAAATGTGCTGGTGGTACAAAAACTGCATCAGAGGGACCACTTCCGCCGATCCAATTTTGACTTGTTCTAAACTCACCTGGCAATTTATGTTCACCTCTTACACCTGTTAACAAAATCTCATGTGCTTTTTTTAGCAAACGAGATGAAAGTGGTAATTGTGATAAACTTGCAATAGCATTATTTAATGCATCTGTATAGTTTTTCACCTCCTTCCAATCATTTCTCCTTTCAGGTGCAATTTCTTCAACAGGTAATATTGCTTCCTTAATATTTGTTTGAGTTCCTTCTATTCTACTTGATATTACAGCTTCTTTTTTAACATGTAATTGTATGAATAAATCTATGTTTGGTACCAGCTTGGCATATGAATTTAATTCTCCCAAATGAATTGACGCTTTTTCCAAAAGAGTATTTAATTGAGTATCTTGCCATTGCCATTGATCATTTATTTTGGTAGGCACCAAATATTTATAATTGATCCCATTTTGAAAAGTTCCCGATTTATATTTTTCAAGAATTATCATACAAATTGTTTGGTTCAAAAGTAAACTAAAAATAAACAAAGTTTACTTTTAGCCTTAAAACTAAACTTAACGTCTTGTTTAGTTTAGTTAATTAAACTAAAACAAACTCCTAAAATGAAAACTAATTCACTCATTCTTCTTAACTTTAAGATGTATGAAAAAGGGTATCTGGGACCAAATACTGACTTACTTCTATATACGTAAGCGGGGGGCGGATGAGCCGAGGAATGCAAATATCTATATGATGCATGGGATGAACCGTATCTCGCTGTTCGTGTTCCTGATCGGTATTATTGTGATGATCGTGCGTTTACTTCACCGCCATTAATTCTATGATCTTGCGGGCGGCTGTGCGGGATGCGTGGCTGTCGCCGAGCTTGTGCCATAGGATGTCATAGTCGTGCTGTAGCTGCTGTCTGTAGGGTTCATTGTTCAGCAGTTTATCCAGCTCTTCTTTTAGTTTCTTTTCGTTAAGGTCGGCCTGTATGAGTTCTTTTACCACCTCTTTATCCATAATGAGGTTGACGAGGCTGATGTATTTTATTTTCACCAAGCGCTTTGCTACCCAGTATGATATAGGGTTGCCTTTGTAGCATACTACCTCGGGCACGCCAAAGAGGGCTGTTTCCAGCGTGGCGGTGCCGCTGGTGACGAGGGCTGCTTTTGATTGCTTCAGCAGGTTGTAGGTCTGGTCTTTAACGAGCAGTACATGTTCGCTGCCTATTATATCGTGATACAAGCTATCGGGCTGAGCGGGGGCCTGGGCTATGACAAACTGGTGGTCGGGGAAATGCTTTACCATCTGCAGCATGACGGGGAGCTTCACCTTGATCTCCTGCGAGCGGCTGCCGGGGAGGATGGCTATGATGGGCTTATCGGATATAGGGGTGACGGGCACTTCGTTCTTCTCGTGACTAATGACCTCAATGAGCGGGTGGCCTACGTAGTGTGCATCGTAGTCCCAGGTGTTATAAAAATCGACCTCGAAGGGCAGGATGACGAGAAGCAGGTCAACATCGCGACGGATCTTTTCAACACGCTTTTCCTTCCATGCCCATACCTGGGGCGATATATAATATACTATGGGTATGCCCTGCTGTTTGGCCCACTCAGCAATGCGCATGTTGAAGCCGGGATAATCGATAAGGATGAGCACATCGGGCTTGTAGGCAAGGATATCCTGCTTGCAGAAATCTATGTTGCGCATGATGGTGCGCAGGTGCATGAGCACCTCAACAAAGCCCATGAAGGCGAGATCGCGGTAGTGCTTGACGAGGGTTGCACCGGCGGCCTGCATGCGGTCGCCACCCCAGCAACGGACATCAGCATATGCGTCCTGCTCATGCAATGCCTTGATGAGATTGCTGCCATGTAAATCGCCACTTGCCTCCCCTGCTATAATATAATAACGCATCTGCCGAACAGATTAATGCCTATGACCAGACAAACTTAAGCAGAATAATGAGCACACCATACAAGATGGTGGCAGAGAGTATGCCGCGAGCGGTATAGTCGAGCCGCTTGCTGGTATAAAATATAAAAGGAATAAGATTGAGTATGAGGCTAAGTGTTAAAACTTTAGCGCCTAGATCGTGCTGGTTGAGCAGCAGGTGGAGATATGACGAAAAAGTATTACCGTTATGAAACCATGCAAAATACATGATGACGAGGCCTATCATTGGGAATATGAGCCCGAGTATAAAACCAAGAAAAGGTACATTACGCTTCATAGCAGTTAAAAATATGTCGCAATATACAAAGTCAATAACGCATTTTATGCATAAAATAATGAAAGCCTTACCTTTGCCAGCAACTAAATGAAAACACAGGCACATGAATTTTCCTTTAACTAATATTCCGGAGCGCACGCAGAAACCAAGACAGTATGGAACAACCATGGTGATGGACAAGGGCATGGGTCTGGCAGGTGTGAGAGATTTCCTTTCGGTAGCGGCACCATATGTGGACATAGTGAAGCTGGGCTTCGGGACGAGCTTTGTGACAGAACACCTGAAAGAAAAGATAGAAATATATCGCGAGCATAATGTACCTGTTTATTTTGGAGGGACATTGTTTGAAGCGTTTTTGATACGCAACCAGTTTGAAGACTATGTGAATGTGCTGAAAGAATACGGGCTGGAGCATGTGGAAGTATCGGACGGGAGCATAACTATACCGCATGTGGAAAAGTGCGGCTATATAGAGAAACTGGCGAAGAACTTTACGGTATTATCGGAAGTGGGGTCGAAAGACGCTACACATATTATACCGCCCTATAAGTGGATAGAACTGATGAAGGCGGAACTGGAAGCGGGCTCAACCTACGTGATAGCGGAAGCGCGTGAGGCCGGTAATGTGGGCATATACCGCGGCAGTGGCGAGGTGCGCGAAGGACTGGTGCAGGAAATACTGACACAGATACCGTACAAGCAGATAATATGGGAAGCGCCACAAAAAGCTCAGCAGGTGTACTTTATGGAACTGCTGGGCGCTAATGTGAACCTGGGCAATATAGCACCTGCAGAGGTGATACCCATGGAGAGCATGCGCGTGGGCCTGAGAGGCGATACTTTTCACCTGTACCTGAACAAGGCAGAGAACATTATCTCTACTAATCATAGATAGTTAATTTATAAATATTTATTAATGCCCCTGCCAATGCGGGGGCATTATATTTTATATATTCGTGGCATGAGTGCAGCGTATGGTATAATAGGGTATCCCTTATCACATTCCTTTTCACCGGCCTATTTTATGAAGAAGTTTGCATCGCAGGGTGTTGATGCAACTTATACAGCTTACCCGCTGCGCATAATTGGAGATTACCCCGCATTACTAAAAATACATCCTGAACTACGGGGGCTGAACGTGACGCTGCCGTATAAGGAAACCATCATGAGCTACCTGGATGAACTGGACGATGCTGCGCGCATGATAGGCGCTGTGAACTGCATCAGCATAAAAAATGGCGTGCAGAAGGGATATAATACAGATGTGACAGGGTTTGAAAAGAGCTTATTGCCATTACTGAAACGTCATCATACACAGGCGCTGATATTGGGTACGGGAGGATCATCGAAGGCAGTGGCGTATGTGCTGCGCAAGCTGGGCATACCGCATATGAAGGTATCGCGCACACCTAAGGGGAATATGCTGGGCTATGAGCAGGTGAGTGTGGATGTGATGCGGCAATACAAGCTTATCATTAATACCACATCGGCAGGTATGTACCCGCATATGGATGATGCACCGGTGATACCTTACCATTTGATCGATAAGCAACATTTGTTGTATGACCTGATCTATAACCCGACAGAAACAAAATTTTTGCGGCAGGGCAAAGAACAGGGTGCGGCCATTAAGAACGGATACGAGATGCTGCAGCTACAGGCTGATGCCAGCTGGGATATATGGAACGCTAACAAACCTTAGCCTACTGTATAGTAAACGCAGGTGGTGAGAAAATCGCGCACATAAGGAATAGCTGAAATCGACGCCAGACAGGAATAACTCTTTTCAACCGAAATGCTCTCTGTCATCTTGATGCTGCTTAAGGGCCTTGTAAGAAACTACTTAAAATTTAATCTTTTACTTCTTTCTGTTCGCGCTGCAAAATAGCAAGTTGTTTCTTAATACTCTCATCATGTATCTTTTCGTAGATGGAAATGATGAATTCTTTTGAGAGCAGGAGGTGGGCCGCACGTTCGCCGCGAGTCTCCACTATTTCGCGCCAGCGTTCGGGCTGGTAGGCAGTCATATTGCATTCTTTCTTTACCAAACCCATACGTTCGCTAAGCTCCATACGGCGGGCGATAAGATCAATAATCTCTGTATCGAGGCTGTCCATCATCTGACGGAGATATTCGAGCTCGGTGAGCTTGCTCATATCCTCGGTGTGCTGGTGGCGAATGATGAGGTCGAGCAATAATGTTTTAAGCGCCTGAGGGGTTATCTGCTGGGCAGCATCGCTCCAGGCCTCGGATGGGCGAGGATGCGTTTCTATCATAAGGCCATCGAAACCCATGTCCATAGCCTTTTGGGCAATATCAGCCACTATCTCGCGACGACCTGTAATGTGACTAGGATCGCAGATGATGGGCAGATCTGGGTTGCGGCGTTTTAGCTCGATAGGTATGGGCCAATTGGGCTGGTTGCGGTATGGAGAAGAAGAATTGTAAGTAGAAAAGCCACGATGGATGGCGGCGACATTACTGATACCGACCTTTTTGAAGCGCTCAATAGCTCCCTGCCAGAGATCGACATCCGGGTTTACCGGGTTCTTGACCATAACCGGTATATCTACACCACGCAATGCATCAGCCAAATGCTGTACCTGGAAAGGATTGACAGTGGTGCGTGCACCAATCCATAGTACATCTATGTTATGCCATAAGGCCAGCTCTACATGTGCAGGCTCGGCCACCTCTATGGCTACCGGTATATTGTACTGATCTTTTACCTCCTTTAGCCATTGCAGTGCAGTTTCACCATTGCCTTCAAAAGAGCCGGGGCGTGTGCGGGGTTTCCATACACCTGCACGAAACAAATCAACCCCCACCTGCGATAAGGCGGCCGCAGTTTCCAATACCTGTTCACGCGTTTCTGCACTGCATGGGCCCGCTGCTATGAACGGCCTGCCATCTGCTTTAAAAAACATAGAGTGCAAAGATACCGCCGAAGGCATTACCAGCAGAACATATTACATAAATAAAATAAATCACTTTATAGTTTAGCACTTACTTTTGCAGCGATGGAAAAAAAGCCAATGGCCGCCGAACTGAAGAAAGGCGGTGTGATACTTGTGGATAAGCCTTACAAATGGACCTCCTTTGATGCAGTAAACAAAATAAAAATTGCCCTGCGTGCCAAAATAGGCCATGCGGGTACGCTGGACCCATTGGCTACTGGCTTGCTGATATGCTGCACGGGAGAATACACTAAAAAAATAAGCGAGTATCAACAGCTACCTAAGGAATATACAGGCATCATACACCTTGGCGCAGTGACCGAAACCTATGACCTGGAAAGTGAGCCAAAAGACCCTAAGCCTTATGAGCAGGTGACAGAAGAACAAATAAGAGCAACAGTCAAAAACTTTGTTGGCAATATCATGCAAACACCGCCTGCCCACTCTGCCATAAAGAGAGACGGCAAACGCTCTTATGACCTGGCGAGAGAAGGGAAAGAGGTGAAGCTGGATGCAAGACCTATTACTATTACAGAATTTGAGATAACCGACATTAAACTGCCGGAAGTGCATTTTCGTGTGAACTGCAGCACAGGTACCTATATACGTTCATTAGCTCATGACTTTGGGCAGGACTTAGGTTGTGGGGCTTACCTGCAGGAACTAAGGCGCACGAAGATAGGCCCCTTTGATGTGGCGGATGCGCTTACGCCACAAGACTGGCAAAAGCTTTGGAAGACACCGGACTTTATGAAGGGAGAAGATAATGAGTAAAGGGATAATCATATAACAATTTTCAATGCCGAAGAGGTTATGAACTGTTCTCTTCGGTATTTATATTCATCAAAAAATAATTTTCGCAGCGTGTAAGGTGCATACTTATTGATGCCAGGGTGCATAATTGCAATAATCATAAAAATATTCCCATAACCACATCCATAATATCAGATATAGCAGCGGCCATAGCATCTATGGAAAATAATGTGACGCTGTATGACGTAATAAATTTTAGTAAGCGTTGTGATGCGTTGGACTTTCTGGATTTTCATGTTATTGACAGGATAAGCGCTCTCTCTCAAGAAACCGAGCTACGGCAAGAGCTGGATAAATTGAATGAACGTGCGGAGATAATAAAGGGTAGGCTAGAAAAAATAGATAGCGATTTGTTTGATCGAATCCGTCAAGAAATTAAAAGCGGGGCTTTACAAAAACAAGCATTTCTGCAGTTAATCAATAAATATTGTGCTGTTGATGACAGTACAGATGAAGAGGGCTATGATGAGCTGGATGCATTCATTAATGGATTATTGCTCGATCAGCCATTACCTGAAGCAACGGCAGAGCGTACACAAGAGATGGTGTTTTATCAGCAAACGCCTGCAAGAATAATTTTAGAGCTAATCAAAAAAGCACAGTTTAAGGCTACTGATGTATTTTATGATCTTGGGTCGGGATTGGGGCATATTGGTATTCTTGTACATCTTATTTGTGGCATTAAAGCAACAGGAATAGAGTACGAGCCTGCTTACTGCAACTATGCAAAGGCTTGCACCCGGGCACTTAACCTTGGTAATATTGAATTCGTCAACGCAGATGCCCGCAATGCTGACTATGCAGACGGAACTGTATTCTTTATGTACACCCCCTTTACCGGAAGCATATTGCAGCATGTGCTGAATAGGCTGCAGGAACAATCAAAAAAGCGGGCGATTCGCATTTTTACTTATGGGCCTTGTTCTGCTATCGTTGCTATGCAAAACTGGCTGCAGCCTTTAAACGGAACAGGTGAGGATATTTATGAATTGTATGAGTATAGAAGCATTGCCAGGTAAAAATCAGATCAGTTAAATGACCGTCTGAACTCCAGTGGAGAAAGATTTGTTTTTGTTTTAAATAATTTACTAAACGATTGCGGGTGCTCGAAGCCTAACTCGTAGGCAACCTCGCTTACCGATATGCTGGTGGTAGATAATTTTTCCTTCGCTTTTTCAATGAGTTTATAATGTATATGCTGCTGTGCGTTTTGCCCTGTAAGGGAGCGCAGCATATCACTTAAGTAGCTGGGAGATACATTTAGCCTTTCAGAAAGGTAATGAACTGTAGGAATGCCATGCGTTAGAGATTCCTCCTTGTTAAAGTACTCATCTAATATTTCTTCAAGCTTTTGCAGCAAGTCGCTGCTTGCGGCTTTGCGGGTAATGAATTGCCGCTTGTAAAAGCGATTAGCATAATTCAGCAATAATTCGATTTGCGCTATTACAACATCCTGACTCAGATCATCTATCCTGCTGTTCAGTTCCTCTTCAATATTATTGAAGATGGAGAGAATGGTCGCTTTTTCTTTTTCTGAAAGGTGCAATGCCTCATTAGCTGAATAAGAAAAGAAGCCATATTGTTTGATCTTCTTTGCCAATGGATAGTTCAATAAAAAATCGGGGTGTATGAGCAACATGGTATGCCTCATGCATTCATTTATTTCGCTATCGTCATTGCTGCCTACTATCTGGTTAGGCGCAGCAAACAATAATCCGCCTTCACTAAAATCATAGTAATGCTGCCCGTATTTTAGCTTCTTGCTCAAGCCGGGCTTATACGATATTTTATAGAAGCTAAGCACATGAGACTGAGGTGGACTACTGTGCCCAAGTTCAGCATTTGAATTATTGACAAGACTTATCAGCGGGTGCACTGGCTTAGGCAGGCCAAAGGCCTGATGTGCCTCCGACAAAGATTCAAATTTATGAGGACTGCTTTTTTCTCTTTTCATTTTCACGATCTAATATTAGTGCAATGATAACCGATAATGGAGTCATTAACCGGTTATCATTATCTATTCACCTATAGATTACTTTAATTGCCCTGAGCAGAGCTGGAAACAGCATCCCATGCCTCCCAGGTTGCCAGCCGTTCATTGTAAGCTGCACGTACCCAGGGGAGATTATTACTGCCGAGATTAAAACGCAACGGTGGTTGCTGTGCATCCACCATTTTGAAGATGGCTTCCGGTGTTGCATTAGGGTCACCTCTTTCCATGTTTTTTAAAGTATCGAAAAACTGCGTTTTAAAGTCGGTATAAATATCGAGGCCTGCTGCAAATTTTAAAGAATCCTGGCTGCCAAACTCAGTGGCATAGGCACCGGGCTCTATGATGGTAACATTAATGCCGAAGGGCTTGACCTCCGCTGCCAGGCTTTCATGAATTGCCTCGAAGGCCCATTTTGAGGAACAGTAATATCCTATTACCGGCAAGGTAACGTGACCTAGGCTGCTTGATACACCAAGTATATGACCATAACCCTGTTTACGAAGCAAGGGCAATGCTGCCTGAACGACTGCTAATGTGCCGAAAATGTTTGTCTCATAAAGCGCGCGAACATCATCTGCGGTGGCTTCCTCAATCGTTCCAACCAATGAATATCCTGCATTGTTAAGCACAATATCGAGCCTCCCGAAGTAAGCATGTGCTTCTGCTACTGCTGCCTTCACCTGATCGGGCTTAGTAACGTCAAGCTCTAAGGTCAAGACATTTGCGCCATACTTTTCTTTTAGGTCAGCAATGCTCGCTATATTCCGTGCAGTGGCTGCCACCTTATCGCCACGCTTAAGTGCCGCATCGGCCCAAACGCGGCCAAAACCCCGTGAAGTACCTGTAATAAACCAAACTTTCTTTGCGTCCGAATTATCATTTTGATGTGTCATGTTTTTTGTTTTGCCAGCAAAGCTCAGCAGATGCCCATCGCTGCATGTAGCCTAATTGAGGATTTTCGTAGGCAAAATGAGCACCTCCTGCATTCCGATCCTATACGTTCAGGTTGCGTATATTTGAATATTGGCTGAGCAAGCATCAGGACAACAAAACAAACGAATATGTCAATAACAAATGAAGCAGAACTGGCAGGAATGAAGAAGGCAAGCGAAGCAGTTGCCTATACCCTGAAGGCCATGAGGGACTATGCAGCGCCCGGCATGACGACAAAACAATTAGATGAATATGGTGCTAAGATCCTAGCTGATTTCGGCGCTAAGTCTGCGCCCTACCTTACTTATGGTTTCCCAGGTTATACCTGCATTAGTGTTGACAATGAATTTTGTCATGGCATTCCATCCGACAGCAGAATATTGAAGGAAGGCGACCTGGTTAATATAGATGTATCAGCAGAGCTTGATGGCTTTTGGTCAGACAACGGCAACTCATTTGTGCTGGGAGAAGATATAAACCAACATCAAAAACTGGTAGATGCTTCCAAACATATCCTGCACAAAGCCATCTATAATATAAAGGGTGGTGTTCGCATTTCGGATATAGGGCTGCTGATGGAAACGGAAGCTAAGAAGCTTGGTTATAAAGTAATAAAGAACTTGACCGGCCACGGAATAGGCAGAAGCCTGCATGAAGAGCCAACAGAAATTGCCAATTACAGGGATCGGCTGAACCTGACGCGATTCAGAAAGAACTCAGTTGTTGCTATTGAAACATTTATCTCAACAACATCCACTTATGCTGAAACCTTACAAGACGGCTGGACAATGGTTGGCAATAAAGGCGGCTACATGGCGCAGCATGAACATACTATTGTGGTTACGGACGGGCAGCCAATTATATTGACAGAAATGAATGGCGTGTGGAATTAGTAATGATCTATCTATCAACCAGCTTTTAATTCTTTATACAGCATTGAGATAACCTTTTTCTTATTCTTTCTAAGCTGTGTCGCAAACTCTTTTGCCATGGGGTGTACCTTGTGATGCTTTTCGCTCCATTCTATTATCTCCACAAGTACGGGTAGTAAGTCTATACCTTTGTCGGTAAGCTTATACAGCACCTTGGCCTTGCTTTCAGGATGCTTGTGTTTAGAAATTATGCCGCCGCTTTCAAGCAATGATAACCGGTCTGCAAGTATGTTAGTAGCTATTTTTTCTTCACTATTGAGAAAATCTCCGTAGGTATTCTTGCCCTTGAACATCATGTCCCGAATTACCAGCAGCGACCACTTATCTCCTAAAATATCAAGGGCAGTACTAATTGGGCAATCTGAACGGTGTATTATTTTTTTTGCCTTCACAAAACAAAATTACAAAATCACTTGCAATTCACAAGTAATCAGCAGTATATTTACACTTGCAATTTGCAAGTTCATTTAATGCTCTAAGTAAAGGAAACGTATGACCATATTAAAGAATGAGATAATTATAAACGCCCCAATTGAGAAAATATGGGCTGTGCTATCAGATTTGCCATTGTTGGAAAAATATGACCCTACAGTGCTTAAATCTGAGCTTGTTTCGGCTGAAATGAAGGGCATAGGTGCACGGCGTAAAGTGTATATGAAGGATGGAAAAAACTGGTTTGAGGAAAAGATAACAAAATGGCAACCTAACGAGACGCTAACAATACAACTGACAAATTGTACATTTCCTATTAATCAACTTAGGCATACCTATAGCTTTTCTTCGAGCGGCAGCAATACAATAGTTAGGCAAGTGATGGAATATGATGTTAAGTACGGCCTATTGGGCAAACTGATGGATCTGCTAATAATCAAAAAACAATCGGATAAAGGAATCAAGCTTTTTATGAGCGGTTTGAAAAACATGGTTGAACAAACTAATAACGAATAATGGCATTCGATGAAAAGCTGAATGACAGGATAAGAGCGGCTATGGCCCATTACCCAAACCTGGAAGAGAAACACATGTTTGGCGGTACCTGCTTTATGCTAAATGGTAAAATGTGCGTTGGTGTAGTAAAGGATAAAATGATGTGCCGTATTGATCCGTATGTATATGAAGATGCGCTGCTGCGCAAGGGTTGCATGGAAATGGATTTCACTGGCAAGCCTATGAAAGGCTACGTTTATGTAAATGCCGACGGCCTGAAAAATAAAAAGGATTTTCACTATTGGATCATTTTGTGCGTAGAATTCAACAAAAAATCAAAGCCTGCAAAAAAGAAAAAAATTGCTAACAAATAAAAATAATAACTATGAGAAACTCAATCAACTGGTTTGAAATACCAGCAACAAATTTTGAAAGGGCAAAGGAATTTTATGGCAAGCTCTTCAACACAGAAATACAGGTAATGCCGCACCCTGAAATGAAATATGGTATTTTGCCGGGAGATATGCAGGATGGTGGTATTACCGGAGGTATAGTAGAGGGCGCGGGATTCGAACCGTCTGACAAGGGACCTTTGATTTACCTGAATGGAGGTGAGGACCTAAGTGAACCTCTTTCGAGAGTAGAGGCTGCAGGAGGCAAAATTATATTACCTAAAACTTCTATTGGGTCTAATGGATTCATGGCACATTTTATCGATAGTGAAGGAAATAAAGTGGCACTTCATTCGATGAAATGAGTAATGATAAGTTTAGGAATTTAAAAACAAAGCCTGCGGATATTAATCTGCAGGCTTGTGAATAAAGTCGGGAAGACAAGATTCGAACTTGCGACCCCTTGCACCCCATACAAGTGCGCTACCGGGCTGCGCCACTTCCCGAACTGTTTAAAGTGGGCTGCAAAGATAAAAATTATTTGTTTTTGCCGGCTGCTTAATACAAATCTGCAGTGATCAATTTTAAAAATTCTGAGCGTGTTTCTGCTGCCCTGAACTGTCCGCTGAATGCCGATGTGGTGGTTACGCTGTTTTGTTTTTGCACACCGCGCATCATCATACAGAGGTGTTTGGCTTCTATTACTACCGCAACGCCCAGGGGGTTAAGTGTTTCCTGTATAGCATCTAGTATCTGGTGCGTCATGCGCTCCTGCACCTGCAGGCGGCGTGAGAAACAGTCCACCACACGGGCCAGCTTGCTAAGGCCGGTTATCCAGCCATTAGGTATATAGGCTATATGCGCCTTGCCAAAGAATGGCAGCATATGATGTTCGCAAAGGGAATACAATTCTATATCCTTTACGATCACCATTTCGCTATAGGACTCATGAAACTTTGCCTGGTTCAATATTTCTTTAGCATCCATTTGGTAGCCATGCGTTATATACTGCATGGCTTTGGCTACGCGTTCAGGCGTCTTCAACAGGCCTTCGCGCTCAGGGTCTTCCCCTGTCAGTTCTATAATGGAGCGGTAATGCTCCATCATTTTATCTGTAACTTCTTTATCGTGTGATTCTACTTTTGAATATGCCACCTTATTACGTTGTGTGATGAACGAAAATATTTCTTATTGTATAGTATAACAATAAGATATCGTAAAGGTTGTATGCCTTTTATCTATTTTATCCAAAATACTCAACGTAAATGCGCGGTGTTTCTACCAGCTTTACACAGTGCAGGCGGGCCGAGCTTTTTTCGATATGTGGCTTCAGCTCGTTCCATATACTCATAGCAAAATTTTCTGCGCTGGTAAATTTACCCTTCATAAAGTCCACATCCAGGTTCAGGTTGCGGTGGTCTACACGTTCCACTATCACTTCCTTTATCAGCTCACCCAGCGTTTTGGCATTATATATGAAACCAGTTTCGGGGTTTGGTTCACCTTTTATGGTCACATGCAACTCATAATTATGGCCATGCCAGTTGGCATTTGCACATTTACCAAACACTTCTATATTCTTAGCCTCAGACCAGCTTTCGTTAAATAATCTGTGAGCCGCATTAAAATGCTCCACGCGCGTCAAATAAACCATTTTTAAAATTTATAACTGCAAAATTAACCCTCCCTGTCGGTTTCACAAAAATGTGTTTAATTGCAGCATGAAGTTACTGGTAGTAGCCGCCACAGAGGCGGAGATCAGCATATTTACACAATACCTGCAGCAACATGCCTTGCCTACAGGCCCCATGCAATACCTCACCAAGCAGCAAAACAGCGTGCAGGTATGCATAACCGGTGTAGGCATGGTAGCTACCAGCTACACGCTTACTAAGACATTTCAAAAAAGCAGTTATGACATGGCCCTGCAGGTGGGCATTGGCGGTGCTTTTGATAGGGCATTGAACCTGGGTGACGTATACTTTATTACATCAGAGCAGTATGGAGATATGGGGGCTGAGGACCATTTTAATTTTATTGATGTGTTTGACCTGGGGCTGGAAAAGGAAAATGTCTATCCATTCACAGGTAAAAGGCTTGTGACGCCGGACGCCTCACTGCATGCCAAAATAGACCTGCCACGTGTAAGCGGGCTAACGATAAATGCAGTAAGTGGCAGTGAGTTTACGGTAAAAAGCAGGTGGGAAAAATATGGCTGCCAGGTGGAGAGCATGGAAGGTGCAGCTTTTCATTATGTATGCCTGCAGGAAAAAGTGCCTTTTGCACAGGTGCGCAGTATAAGTAACTACGTGGAGCCGAGGGACAAAAGCAAATGGCAAATGAAGGATGCCGTTATAGCTTTAAACAAATGGCTGATAGATTTTTTAGAGTCAGTTTAACAGACATCAATATTACCTTTGCAACCTCAAGACGAATTTATGAAGTTAACACTCGGTTTCAGTCCATGCCCTAATGATACTTTTATTTTTGATGCCATGGTAAATGGCAAGATAGATACCAAAGGGCTTTCATTTGACTATATAATGGAAGATGTGGAAACGCTGAACCGATGGGCGGAAAAAGGGAAGCTGGATATTACGAAGCTGAGCTATAATTCGTTTTTGCATACGGTTAATCATTATGCACTACTGCACAGCGGCTCAGCATTGGGCGAAGGTGTGGGCCCTATGCTAATAGCTAAGAAAGATCTGGACCTGGCTGATATTGCCAATTTCCGCATTGCCATACCTGGTGTTAATACTACAGCCAATTTATTGCTGACTCTTGCATTTCCGCAGGCTAAGAATAAGACCCAAATATTATTCAGCGACATAGAAGATGCAGTGCTTGCCGATTCGTTTGATGCGGGGCTTATCATACATGAGAGCAGGTTTACTTACCAGCAAAAAGGATTAAAGAAACTAATAGACCTCGGCGACTGGTGGGAAAATAATGTAAATGCTGCTATACCGCTGGGTGGCATAGTGATACGCCGCAACTTTGATAAAGAGCTTTGTGCTACGGTAGATAGCCTGATAAAGGAAAGTATTCAATACTCATGGAACCATTATCCTGAGCTTTCAGACTTTATAAAGAACAATGCACAGGAAATGGAAGAGTCGGTTATGCGCAAGCATATAGACCTGTACGTGAATGAATATAGCACCGACCTCGGCCCTATAGGTAATAAAGCCATCCATACCTTGTTTGACAGGGCAAAGAACGCAGGACTATTGAAAGAAGAAAGCCTGCCAGCTTCTATATTCTATTAATCGGCAAGTATATATAACTCGGGTAGGTTGCGACCCAATTTGTCATAATCGAGACCATAGCCTACGATGAATTTATCCGGTATCTCGAAGCCGGTATATGCTAAAGGTACGTGGTGCTGACGTGCATCAGGCTTGGAGAGCAAGGTAGCAATTCTTACAGATGCCGGCATCTGCCTTTCTATAACAGGAAGGAAAGAAAATAAAGTCTTGCCGGTATCTACAATGTCTTCCAGAATAATGATGTGCCTGTCCTGTAAATTATCTTCCAGGCCTATAGCTGTAATAACATTGCCTGTAGAGCTGGTACCCTGGTATGATGCCAACTTGATAAAAGATATTTCTGCTTTTATGCTAATGGCCCTGAACAGATCTGCCGCGAAGATGAAGGAACCATTTAAGATGCCAATGAACAGCGGATCGAGACCATTGTAATCTTTGTCGATCTCGGCCGCCAGTTCCGCAATACGCTGTTGAATTTGTGCATGATGAATATAAGGGCGAAAGCGTTTGTCATGCAATGTTACTTCCGTCATGCACTATTCTTTTACGCGCAGGCGCTGACCGATCTTTACTGTTTCGAAATCAAGGTTGTTCCAGTTCAGCAATTGACGCATAGTGATATTGTGGCGCTTAGCTATATTAAAAGCGGTATCGCCTTTTCTTACTGTATAGTATTTGCCTGCATCATCTGCATTTACTTTCACTGTTTCCACAGGCGTCGGTGTGTCTTTAGATGCAACTACAGATGTAGTAGTAGCTGCAGTAGTTGCAGTAGCATTTACAGCGGGCTTATCATTTTTAGCATATACCACTTTATCCAGCCTTGCCTTAAGGCGGGAGAAATCATCTTGCGGTTCGGCTGAGGTTGCAGCAGGTTTTGCGTCCGCTTCTTCCACTGCGGCTGCAGGTGTGCTTACTGATGCTACTGCAGGTGCATCTACCGGTTTTGATGCGGCAGGATTATTTTGTACATCTATATGTACCGGTTGGGGTGTTTTGGCGGGCTCAGATGCAGCTATTACTTCTGATGGCTTTGACGCTTCGGCAGGAGCACTTGCAGGTGTTTCTTCTGGTTTGGCCATTTCTGTTGCTACAGGCTTAGCTTCATCGACAACCGTTTGTTCCGGTTTGGTTATTGTCTGTTCAGCAGCTACTGTCTCAGTTGCTAGCTCTTTAGTTACGGGAGCAGCGGCTACATCAAGTTTGGTTTCTTCAGTAAGCTGGATTGTAGTTGGTACCGTATTTACAGTGGTAACAGGCTCGGCTGTAGCAGCGGGTGCCTGCACTTCTACCGGTTGCACTTCCTTTGCTGCTTCCGATGCCGGTTGCACCTTTTCAGCTGTCGCAGTGGCTGCAGTTTCCTGACCATCATCTTTCAGCAATGGTTTTTCACCAAGCTCTGTTGGCTTTGGAGTTTCGGCAGCTTGTGTAGTGATTTTGTTGCCTATTGTAGGCGCTGTAGTTGGTGCCGTCACTTCTGTATTGGCTACCGGTGCAGCAGGCGCTGTTTCTGCCGGCATTGCCGCTGTAGTGTTTTCTTCTTTTACATCAGAAGTAGTTTGCACAGGTGCTGTCTCATTTTGCACTACAGCCGCTGGTGCTTCGCCGTTTACATTAGTTGAAGTTTGTGTTGTCGTTTCAGCAGGTGCAGCAGCGACTTCTTCCTTTACTTCGGGTGTAGCCTGCACGGGACTTTCTTGTGTAGTCGTTGTTGTAGTTTCTTCCGTAGCAGGCTTGCTGATATAGTCATCTATCTTTGCAGGTGTTTCAGCTGCGGGGGCTTCTACTGCGACAGGTGTTGATGTAACTGAAACAGGGGCAGCAGCAACGGTTGGAGTTGCAGCCGGTGTGGTATTTTGAGCGTATATATCCCTGTGACGAGGAGTAGGCAGCGGTTCCTTAGGCGGATAAACAAATGCTACCTGGGGTTTTCTTTCAATGGGCTCCTGCAAATTAAGTACAGTACCAGGCACAGGCTCTTCACCATAAATGGTGAGCTTATTCAAAGTCATTAACCTGCGCAGTTGAATACCTTCTGCCTGGGAGATCATCAACAGATTTTCGCCGGGTTTTACCACATGCGTTGGTCGTACGCCTTTATAATTTTTCCTTTCAAGGTAAACAAACATGCTGGCAGGCAACGGTGCATCTTTTAGATCATTTATCTCTAACAGATGCTCGTAGCGAACATTAAACTTCAATGCATATTGCAAAAGCATTTCGCCTTTTAAAGCATAAAAACCGCGCAGGCCATTTACCTTAAGCAATTGGCCTTTTGCAGGTGCACCCTCATAAACGTTTACTACTTCCCTACTTGTCTTTTTTTTTGAAATGACCGGGGTAACTGTAGTGACAGTTGTGGCAAGTGTCGCAGAAGCCAAAGTTGCGTTGGCATTACCTGTACTTACGCTACCGGCCTTATCTGCAGCCTGGTCATCGTTGGCATCCGGCATGTCACTATTACCCATAGCTGCGTACGTATAAGCCTGCAGATGAAAATCTTCTATAATCTTTATTAATTGCTGTGCATAACGCGGGTTGGTAGCATACCCGCATTTTTTAAGTCCATAAGCCCATCCGGCATAGTCGGTAGGCGATAAGCGGAACAATGAAGCATAGCGCGGTGTATTCTTCAGGTAATTGGAGTGATCTTTATAGGAGTCTTCGCAACATTTATATTTTCTGAAGCACTCATCGGGTGCATCATCAGTATGTGAAAAAGTTTCACCGGTCCAACCGCTTTTGCATTTAATGCCGAAGTGGTTGTTGGCACCTGTTACCAGCTCACTGCAGCCTGCCTGGGTTTCCAGTATACCCTGGCCCAACGTTACTGCTGCGGGCACACCGCTTCTTTTTTGTTCGGACACAGCCAGCTTGCTGTATTGCTGTATATACCGGTTTACCTTGTCGGCATAAGAGTCCTGTGCGCTCATACGGAACGGAACACATAGCATTATTGAAATGCAGGCTATCAACCACTTTTGCATAAGCAATCTGTATTACAAACTTTAATAAAAACTTTAGTTAGCTATTTTCCTGACGATCATGATACCATCGCGCAATGGCAATAATACCTGCTCCACCCTGTTATCGCTCTTTACCTTTTCATTGAATGCATGCATAGCTTTTGCATTCTTACTTTGCTCCTCCTGCGGCAGCAATACCTCTGCTTCGTACAGTACATTGTCTGCCAGAATGAATCCACCAATAGGTACCTTGTCAAATACAAGGTCGTAATAGAGGTTATAGTTTGTTTTATCAGCGTCTATAAATACCAAGTCGAATGTTCCATCCAGTCCCGGAATTATATCTGCTGCTTTGCCGATAAGCTGGCTTATTTTCCCCTCCAGCCCGGCATTGCAAATATAACGAAAAGCCATCTCTTCCAGTTCCTCATTTATGTCTATGGTTATCAAGCGCCCGTCCGGCTGCAGACCCTGAGCCAGGCATATAGCTGAGTAGCCGGTATAAGTACCTATCTCCAGCACATACAGTGGCTTCACCATGTGGCTGATCATTTGCAGCATAGCCCCCTGCAGGTGCCCTGAAAGCATTTGCGGGCTATGTATTTTCATATGGGTTTCCCGGTTCAGCGCTGCAAGTGCAGGTATTTCAGGTGTAGTATATGCGTTTGCATAATTGTCAAGCGCAGCTGTTATGAGCAGTTTCGTCATTAATTTTAGAAGTTTGGCTGCAGTTTATTATGCGTATAAAAATCGCGGATATAGGTTACCACCTCATCTGCAGTATCAAATATCTTGATCATTTCCAGGTCGCCGGGGCCTATGTTGCCACCGCCGTGCATTATTTTGTCCATCCACTCAAAAAGTCCTTTCCAGTATTCAGAGCCTATACATATCATAGGTGTTTGCGTGAATTTCCTTGTCTGGATCAGCGTAGCCACTTCAAAGAACTCATCCATTGTACCCCAGCCACCGGGCATCATGATGAAGCCCTGTGAATACTTGGTAAACATTACTTTGCGCACAAAGAAGTATTCAAAGTTCAGCGCCTTATCCCTATCAATAAACGCATTAGCACCCTGTTCGAAAGGCAATGATATATTCAGGCCAACTGAGCGGCCAGAAGCCATGCCGGCGCCTTTATTAGCCGCTTCCATTATGCCAGGTCCGCCACCGGTAATGATACCAAAACCTTCTTCTGCCAACCGCCTGGATATCTCAACTGCCAATTCGTAATATTTATGGCCGGGCTGGGTACGTGCTGAGCCAAAGATGGATATACACGGGCCAATTTTGGCAAGGGTCTCAAATCCATGCACAAATTCAGCCATGATTTTAAATATCTGCCAGCTGGAGTGTGCTTTGGTTTCCGTCCAGTCCCGCAATTTGATTTTCGTCAGATCGTTCATATTTCTGTTCTATTGCAGCAATAGTCTTGCCACGCTTTTTTGAGCTGATGATTAATAGTAGGAATGTAAATGCAGCATTAATAATGAGCAACTCTGTACCTATAGAGTAGCCGTTAAGCCACTGGGTATCATGTTGCTTCAGTATGTAGCATAGCACAGGTGATGATAAACATATCAGCGGAACCAGCTCGCTTCGTACCTGTCTTTTGGTAAAGATGCCAAATGAGAACAATGCCAGCAGCGGCCCATATGTATATCCCGCTACAACCAGTAATGTCTGTATTAAGGAGCCATTATCAACAGCCCTGAAGAAAAACACGCAAGCCAGGAAGATGATAGCAAATGCATTATGCACTACAAGGCGTGTTCTTGATTTTTGCTTTTCAGTAGCGCCATCTTTGCGTTTCATGCCCAGTATATCTATGCAGAAAGATGAAGTGAGCGCAGTAAGGGCACCATCTGCACTTGGAAAGAGCGCGGATATGAGGCCTATAAGGAAACATATCGTTATAAAGAATGGCAGACCGCTTTTCATGGCTATGGTAGGGAACAGATCATCCCCTGTAGTAGCTATGCCTTTTGTATTTGCATACAAGTAAAGCAAGCCCCCCAAGAGCAGGAAAATGAAATTGGCCAATACCATGATGAAACAGAAGGTGATCATGTTCTTTTTAGAATCCTTCAGATTGCTGACACTTATATTCTTCTGCATCATTTCCTGGTCAAGCCCGGTCATAGCTATGGTAATAAATGCACCGCCTAACACCTGCTTGAGGAAGAAATTAGCTTTTAGCGGATTAGTCTGCACCATGCTGGTATAACCCTTTGCTTTCATAGCCGCCCATGTACCGGAAAGGTCCAGGTTCAGAGTATGCATGATATAGCCCACGCATACTACCAGGGCCAGCAGCATGAAGGTTGTTTGCAGTGTATCCGTCCATACAATGGTCTTTACACCGCCACGATATGTATAGAGCAGTATCAAGGCCAGTATCACTACGGCGCTTGCTTCGAAAGATATACCCATATCATGCAGCACGAATTTCTCCAGCACTTTTATTACAAGATATAACCTGAGCGTAGCCCCCAGCGTGCGGGATAGTATAAAGAACAATGCACCTGTTTTATAGGATACAGTACCTAGTCTTTTTTCAAGATAAGTATAGATAGATGTAAGATGCAGCTTATAATAGAGAGGCAATAAAATGTAGGCTACCGCAAAATATCCCAGCCAATAACCTATTACCACCTGGAAATAGTCAAAACCCAATTTGCCAACTGTGCCCGGTACAGAAATAAATGTCATACCGGAGAGCGAGGTACCTATCATGCCAAATGCTACCACCCACCACTTGCTATTCCTATTGCCTATGAAAAATGATTCGTTGTTAGAATGGCGTGAAGTATAAAAAGCAATACCCAGCAGTAAAGCGAAATATAACAACACTATGGAAAGAAGTATAGCTGGCCCCATCATCAGTCAAAAATAAAAAAAGACTTTGCCTCGGCAGGCAAAGTCTTCAAAAGAAATAATTTATTAGAACCCTACATTTACACCGAAGCGCAAATCCAGTGTGCCTTTATACGGACTATAATCCTGCTGCAACACATCATACAAACCCATTACCACTATAGATACCCTGTCTGTAATTGGCTGTTTGATACCTAAGCCTACTAATGCACACGGCACATTTACGTTAGTGTTTTCGCTTATTATATTGGTGTAGGTATTATCGTATGTATAGTCTTTAAAGCGCATCATATCATACTCAAACTCTGCATCTACAAATATGTCGCCTATAAAATTCAGGTTACGAAAGATAACATAGCGGGTCCATACGCTTGGATAAAAAATATTGGACTGTAAGGGATAATCACTATAAGCACCTGAATGAGGATCATATAGCTCATAATAGCCTTTAATTTTCAGGTATTGATATGCGATACCTATACCAGCAGACCAGTTATCAGTAATGCGATAACCAATAATAGGAGAAATACCAAGGTTGGTTATGTCACCCGCACCCAGGATAAACCCACCACCAAATCTTAAACGGCTTGGATCAAAACCTTCTTGCTTGTGTTGTCTTTTTGCGTGTGTACTGCGGCCAGTACTGGTATATACTTCCTGTGCAGATGCCAGGGACAGGCCCAT
>JBQCEX010000105.1:0-3037 GCA_051959855.1 Flavipsychrobacter sp.
GAATAGGGTTCTATACGTTTATTACGGATAACCAGGAAAGAGATGTATCCTATGTTAATTCATGGATTCAAAATCATACAGCCATTCCCGGTGCCGACTATTTTCTGGGCAAGGAAACAGGACATTATGATTACCTGCTCGCCACCGGCTATTTTGACTTCGCAGTTATTAAAGATCATCTCAACGCAACTTTTGGCTACGATAAGCAATTTTTAGGTGATGGCCTTACCAGCACTTTTTTAAGTGATTTCTCTGCCAGTTCTCCCTTCTTGCGTCTTACCACGCGCATTTGGAAATTAAATTATGAAAACCTTTACCTGGAGCTAACACCGCAACACGGCCAAGGGCTGGACGCACGCATTCCACACAAATATGCAACGATGCATCACCTCAGTATAAACGCCACTCGCTGGCTGAATGTAGGTGTATTTGAATCTATTATCTTCGACCGCCCTGACCGCTATGAGTTCCGCTATCTTAATCCAATTATCTTCCTGGGCTCTATGGAGCAGTCTTTGGGTAGCCCCGATAAAAAGCATATAGGTATAGATTTCAAAGCAATTGCGGCAAAGCACCTTCAGTTCTATGGTCAGTTCCTGCTCGATGAGTTCACTTCTAAATACTTTTTCTCACATGATGGCTACTGGGCTAACAAATGGGCGCTACAATTAGGCGGTAAATATTTCGACGCTTTCACTGTAAAGAATCTAGACCTACAGTTGGAACTTAACGTTACACGCCCCTACACTTATACCCATAACGATACTATAGCCAATTACACTAACTACAATCAACCCCTTGCCAATCCGCTTGGTGCTGATTTCATACAGTTGATCGGCCTTGCGAAATATCAGCCAGCAAAACATTTATATCTTTCCTTAAAAGGCATGTACTATATGCAAGGTGCTGATACCGGCAATTCCGACTATGGCAGCAATATCTTTATGAATTATCTGGACCGCCCTGCCGATTTCGGAGTAAGCCTTATTAATGGTGTAAAAACTAATTGCGCGCTCATAAATCTCAATGCCTCCTACGAATTACGTCCCAATTTGTTCTTAGATCTTGGTATGACACACAGACGTTTCGTTTACGAAAACGGCATGTATCCTGATGCTACCACCACTTATTTCTATGGCGGTTTCAGGCTGAACATTGCCCGCAGGGATAATGACTTTTACTAGGCAACTCAAAGAGTAAGGAACCCCGGATGTGAATTCCTTACTCGCCCTGATAATGGGCAATGCAGAAGTGCTTGGCCTTATGCAAAATTAATAAAATCAATTATTATCGTCATATAATTGAATTATTAAGGTATTCAAAGCTTTTTTGATGCTTACCTGTTTTTATTGAAACAAATAAACTTACCTTTGTAACACGTTGTTATTAAAGCAATATTTTTAGTTTATTCTATATTTATCATACAAATATGGTGCGTTACATAACTTAAATGTGCAATGCATTAATACAGAACGTTCAGCCCCTTGGGCAATACATAACTAATTAGCGATAGCTAGTTATCCCGGTTCTCTAAAAGCGGCCATCAATATAAAACATCTGGGATATTAGGCTTCTGCTTGCAGATAAAGCGCAGGCTTAGTCAATTGGATGTTGGGGTGCTTGGCCGTACCTTGAGGATCGATGGGCTAATGTCCTGCGCCTTCTTTATTACACTACATATCGATAAGTTTCAACTTTATGACTTTTAATAAATAAGTTATTTGTTTTATTATCTTTACATTCCTCATTTACGGCCACTGTTACAATTAGCATTACGTAACCCACCTCCTCATCCGCTTTTAAGATAACCCTATCAGTTGTTTTAAAACTTTATTTGGATATGAGAAAAATAATGTTGCGATCACTGCATCGTACCAATTTCACTTATTGAAAAGATTGATGTTTTAGACAGTTCTTTAATCTTTCCAATTAATCACTATGCAGCAGGCTATTTTAGAAAAAGCAAAAAAATTATTACCTGATTACAGGACTTACGATAAAGACACGATAAATATTTCCATTATCAAATTAGACCCCTTCAAGCACAATGAAAAAGACATTGAGCTCAACTACTGCTACGTGGTCAAGTTTAAAAAGATATATGATGGTGATTTATGTACCGGATGGGATTATGTATCTATGAGTATTGCTTCAAAAAATTAAAGTGGCCGCTTTAAGCTTTTTTCTTTACTTTTTTCATGCGGCTTTCGTACCAGTTTGTCCACTTACCATTAGCAGTCTTTTCCTGCCATAATCCTTCTATGCTACGCCTATCCTTGCTCAATGTTCCTTCAAAACGCTTGCTTATTCCTATCATACTCATCGCTCCTTTTTGAACATTTATCTTGTAGTCCGCAACATTACCCAGGTTGTCATAAGATCTGCCGGTGCATACTTTAGCCTTTCCATCCAGGCCTATTATCATCATCCCGCGGTTAGTTTCTTTTGTTTTTTTCCGGCGAATTACAATCTTCCACTGCTTCAGCATAAAAAAGCCTCCTTTCATCCACTCATAGCTTTCCCAACCCTTTATCTGTGCTTCAGGGTCATTTTTTATCTGGCCTTTTATTTTCCACCTGCCATTTAATGCCCCGAGATGTTTTAAAACCGGTGGTTTATAAATCGACTTTTTTACAGCGCTGACCTTTGCCTTACTCATTTCGAGTATTGTTTAGAAATCAAAATTGCAAAATTTGCTTTGTTAATTATAATAGCAAAGCCTCATTCACAATCCGTTTACATTTTTCCGCACCTTAGTTGTCTACATTGTCTCCTTTATGCCTTTCTTTAGCAGAAACCAGTTGATGCCATACGCAGTTACGAAGCCGCAGAGCATTGCTATTTGCATCATAAACCAGAAAGTTGAGCTCCCTTTATCTAATGGATGCTTGAATATAGCAAAGCGACAAATAGCCATCCAACCATACATGCCTATTTGCCAAAAAGTAAGAGAGAGTGAATCAGCCTTTAGTGCAGCAACAATACCATCCTTTACACTAAGATGTTTCATTGGCTTTATAGCATAGTACTGAAAAAC
>JBQCEX010000106.1:0-7708 GCA_051959855.1 Flavipsychrobacter sp.
ACGCATAGAAGAAGCTATTGGGTATATAAAAGAGCATTTCAAAGACCAGCCTTCACTCGAGGAGGTTGCAGAGCAAATACATCTTAGTCCTTTCCACTTCCAGCGCATATTTACCGAATGGGCAGGCGTAAGCCCTAAGAAGTTCCTGCAATACCTCACTATAGATCATGCAAAGAAAATGCTGAGCGAACAGGCCACCCTGTTTGATGCAGCCCTGGACAGTGGCCTCTCAGGTACCAGCCGCCTGCACGATCTGTTTGTTAAGATAGAAGGTATGACGCCCGGCGAGTATAAGAATGGCGGTGAAAGTCTGGCTATCAACTACAGCTTTGCTGAAACTTCATTTGGCAATGTAATAGTGGCTTCTACAGCTAAGGGTATTTGTCACATTTCATTTGCAGCCACAGAAGCTGAAGGTATTGCGGCACTCCAAACAGCTTTTCCCAGGGCGACGCTGCAACAGATAACGGACCTGGTACAGCAAAACGCGCTTAACATCTTTACTCATGATTGGAGCCGGCTGGAAAAGATAAAGCTGCACTTGAAAGGGACACCATTCCAGATAAAGGTATGGGAAACCTTACTGAAGATACCTGCAGGCAGGCTTACTACCTATGGCAATATTGCAGGGTATCTCCGGCAGCCTACAGCATCGCGGGCAGTAGGCTCCGCCGTAGGCGATAACCCCGTGGCCTTTCTCATACCTTGTCATCGCGTCATACGCTCCGGCGGCGAGTTTGGACAATATCATTGGGGCAGCAATCGCAAATCAGCCATCATCGGCTGGGAAGCTGCATATTCTGATAAAGAAAATTAAACTCATGGATAAAATAATAGAGCTGCTGGATGCCATTGACTGGCATCTTGTAGCAAGAGATATGCATGCTAACGGTTATGCCCTAATACCTGGGGTGTTAACTGAAATGCAATGTGACGCAATGATCAAAGACTACAATAATCAACACCTGTATCGCAAAACCATTTCTATGGAACGCTACCGGTTTGGACAGGGAGAATATAAATATTTCAGGTATCCACTGCCGCAACTGGTACAAAGCATCAGAACGCACATTTACCCTCATCTTTCCCCTATTGCTAATGAATGGATGAAGCAGCTTAAGATGGACAAAGAATTTCCGGGCACTTTGGAGGAGCTTCAACAGCAATGCAAGTTATCCGGCCAGGATAAACCCACGGTATTGATATTGAAATACGGTCGCGGTGGCTTCAACACTTTGCATCAGGACTTGTACGGCGACATCTATTTTCCCATGCAAACAGTTTTGTTTCTTAACCAGCCGGGTGACGATTATACAGGTGGTGAATTTGTGCTTACCCAGCAGGTGCCTCGGGCACAATCGAAGGCTATTGTCTTAAAACCGGATAAAGGAGATATGTTGTTGTTTACTACCAATTTCCGTCCGGTCAGGGGTACAAAGGGCTATTACAGGGTTAATATGAAGCACGGCGTTAGCGAGCTGCATAGTGGCCAGCGTTATACGCTCGGCATCATTTTCCATGATGCACAAAGCTGATATAGGATATCGCTATTCGTAAAGCGCTTTCTTAAATCTTTTAGCTAAAAAGCCTGTGGCCTTGGCCAGATCAATATCAGCAACTATCACCCCTGCCCTGCCATATATTTCATGTGCTATGCAGCTGCCATCAGGAGCTATTATGGCGCTGGCAGATTCAGGATAGAGAGATGCATAATTACTGCTGGCAAAGTAGATAGTATTTTCAAGGGCACGCATCATCATAGCTTTTTCATAGTAGGGGTTATATTTACCGCCCCACTCTGTCAGGATAGGCCCTTCTATATTGCTGCCTGCAAAGTGTGGATGAAAAACTATATGAGCGCCCTGGCGTGCTGCCCAGCGCACAGTTTCGGGATACCGGAAACCTTCGTGACAGATGGATATGCCAAACTTCAAACCCTTTACCTCGAAAAGCTGACGCTCGGTGCCTGCTACCCATATCTCATCTTCCGATGGATCTAATTGGTTCTTTGTTTGATATCCTAAAATTGCTCCTGTATCAGAGATAACATATGCCACGTTGAAAATACGGTCACCCTGGTACCAGTCCATAGGTGCAATGATGGCAATGGCATATTGGGCAGCTATCTCTTGTATGCGTTGCAGCGCTGCCTGTAGCTTGGGCGCGGTGCGTTCTTTTTGATCGTAGTCCATACCGGGATAGCCTGGTATGTATGACTCGGGAAAACAAATAATAGCAGCATGCGCCTTGGCAGCATCTTTTACAAGCTGCTCAAGCTGGTTAAGGCCATCATTCATTGATTTGGGAAAAGACGGAGAAGCTAATGCTATTTTCATATAAACGACGTTAACAGCAATCTCCTCAAATTTACGATAGACACATGATACAACATATAGAAATTACCAATGCAGTTTTAAGGCAATTAATAAGGCAACGGGCAGTAGTACTGGGCGGTAATAAGAAACTCAAAATATATGGATTATTGAATTGCAAAACAGGCAAAAGAATGAAGCGGGAAAATCGCGTATTTTTCAGTTCTGCTGTTGATGCATTAGTTCATGGCTATAGACCTTGTGCGCACTGCATGCCAAAAGAATACACTAAGTGGAAGAATGATATATCTCTGGAATAATTTTTTAAATCTATTTAGGTAAATGGACCTCTTTAGCAACAATCAAATCACAAATCTGCTTCCTTATGATGGAGAAGTATATTATTACGGGCGGATATTCGGACCGGAAGAGGCAAGTAGATTTTTTGATAGATTAATGAACAATATCAATTGGAAAAATGATGAAGTGATCATCTTTGGCAAGCATATCATTACGGACAGGAAGATCGCCTGGTATGGCGATACCGATTTTCTGTATAACTATTCAAATACAACCAAACAGGCAGATAGATGGATACCGGAGCTTTTGGAGCTAAAGAAAATAGCAGAAGATAGAACAGGGGCAAAATTCAATTCCTGCCTGCTCAATCTCTATCACAATGGCAATGAGGGGGTGTCATGGCACAGCGACAATGAGGAAGCTTTGGAAAGACATGGCGTTATAGCATCGCTTAGTTTCGGTGCAGAACGAAAATTTACCTTTAAGCATAAGAAAACACAACAAACGGTTTCCGTTATTTTGGAAAACGGTAGCCTGCTCACTATGCAGGGCACCACGCAGGCTCATTGGTTGCATAGCCTACCCAAAACAAAAAAGGTACTTCGCCCGCGCATCAATCTAACTGTCCGTTCAATGGTCACTTTAGGCAGTTAGACTTACTACGTAAATGTGGATATGTTTTCTTGGAAACAGCTCATCGGTGATAGTATATTGCACAATAGCTAATAGTAGTATTAACTATTATTAAAGTTCTTTGACATACTGTAAACCCTAATAATTTCAATCCATTTCGGAACGAGGCAGGACGAGGCAAAACTTCCCATGTCCGATAAATGCGACATTTTGGGACATTTTGTAACATTTTTGACCGACAATGTTACTTTTTATAAAATTACCATAAGACAATACTAGATGATGTTTCAGCCCTTTATGTTCGCAGTAAATGTCCCAAAGGAAATATTTCAGTAAAATGTGACATTCTTATTGGCTAATGCTTTAAAGGTCGCTTTTTCACCATGCCGCCTTTAGTATCTTTTACCCTTGTCATCACCACAAAAGCATTCGGATCTATTTTTTCGATCTCTGTATTCAAACGGTTCACCTCAAGCCTGGTCACCACGGTATAAACAATATCCACATCTTTGTTATGTCCATGTCGGCCAAAGCCTGTTTTACCTTTATATACGGTTACTCCTCTGCCTATGTGGTTGATCACCATCATCCTGATTTCTTCATGATGCGGAGATATAATGGTGACACCTGTATATTCTTCCACGCCTTCTACTACAAAGTCCAGGGTCTTGGAAGCTGCCAGGTAAGTGACCATAGAATACATGGCAGCCTCCATGGAAATAAAGTAGGCAGCTGCAGAAAAAATGACGATGTTAATGACTATGATGATATCACCTATAGATGAGCCTACCTTCCGGCTAAGAAATATAGCAAGCACTTCGGTACCATCCAGCACTGCTCCGCCACGCACTGACAGACCAATGCCTGCACCTATAAAGAAGCCGCCAAAAATGGCTACCAGCAGCTTGTCGTGCGTTATCTCAGGGAAATGAATCGTAGCAGTTGCCAATGCCAGCAAGGCAACAGCACAGGCTGTTTTAATAGCAAATTCTTTAGATACGACCTTAAATGCCAGGATAATGAAAGGCAAATTGATAGCAAGTAAAAAGATGGGCAGATCAATGTTCGTCAGCAATGATGATAGCAACGAGATACCTGTTACACCGCCATCTATGAACCTGGCTGGCAGCAGGAAGCTTTTAAGACCAATAGCAGCCGAGCTTACACCTACAAGGATCAATACTATATCTTTCAGCAGCTCAAGTATACTGAGCCTTAATTTGCGGAATCCCTTGGCAAGCTGGAAGGACGTATAGGGCACTGTTTGCTCACGCAATACGCTTCTTATGATGATCTTGTTCAGAAATTCCTTCATAGTCCTCCGTTCTATTGAATTTCTAAAATACGAATAACGAAGCTAAAATGACGATATCAGGATCATAGTAATGTGAGCTTAACACCTGCAAGCCAATTGATACCCGGCATAGGTCTATACGCAACCACCTGGTATTGCTGGTCCCATATATTGTTGCATTGCACACTCAGCGACAAGGGATAATGACCAATCGTCAGATCATACATTAGTTGCACATTGCCTGCATTGTAAGGCAATATATATTCAGACTCATCGGTAGTGAGGAATCGGTAACCTGTGTAAGTGTGGTTATAGTTGAGGTACAAATGCTTATAACCGAAGCCTGCATTCAGCTGCCCGTTATAGCGTGGTGTGTACGGTATTTGCTTACCTATGCTGTTATCATTGGTAATATAGCTGCTTTGTGTAGTGGCAATGATGTAGGAAGTATTCAGTCCAAGATGCAGCGACCAGTTGTTGTTAAGCTGCCATTGCAGCCTGTTCTCTGTTTCAACACCCCTGCTATGGACGGTAGCTATATTATGCGGTGTCCATATAGCCCCACCAAACCATACGATCCAGTTATCAATAACGCGATTAAATACTGACAGATCATGATAAAAAGATAACTGGGATGCTGGTTTCAACTTAAGCGTATAGCCCGCGTCCTCATTCCATCCCTGCTCAGGTTTCAGGTTCGGGTTACCCCCCGGGTCATAATAAAGCTCATTAAGCGTTGGTGCTCTATAGGTCTTTTGCACATTAGCTCTTATAGAAAGCCAATTTGTTAGCCTGTAAGACGCATTTGCTCCAGGCAGCAACACACCAACGGTGTTGATTACCTCAGCCCGACCGTTAATTGCTATGTCTAGGCGATCGTGAAAAAGCTTTACATCGTATGCAGCAGCAATTGCCGATTTGGTCTGTTGCTGGCTTTCGGCAGTATCAACAGTCACGATCTTCGCTGCCTGTAAAGGAACAAAAATCAATAACTGGCTATTATTACCAAGCTTATACTTCCAGCCCGCTTCGAAATAGTATTGATAAGTAGTATTGCTTGTATTCAGCAGACTTAGACTATCATTGTAATGCATTTGATTGCTGATAAGGGAAGCTTTTGCATACCATGTATTGCGTGTGGTTTGTTTGTTCCAGTCTAGTAAAAGACGTAATGAATTATTGGCGTAATTTTTAACAGACGCTGCCTCAAACAAGGCAGGTGGCACTTCCCGGTAATAGTCCTGGTACCAAACAGATAGCCTTAATACATTTTGATTGCCCAACAGGTATGCAGCCTGCCCCATTACGCTGCCTCCTTTTAATCTTGCATTAGGCATTTGCGCAGTGGTATCAGCAGCGGTTTTATATCGAAAATTATCTTTAGCCGTTTGCCCAAAAACATCCAGGGAAAAGAAGAAGCGTTTGCTGCTAAAGCTGCTCTTAAGGCCGCCTGTATATTGCTGAAAGCTACCCGCACCACCTGCAACTGAAAGGCTTGATTTGCCATTGCTGTCAAAGAATGGCTGCTCTGTTTCCAGCAGCAAAGCCCCGCCAACATTGCCACTTCCCCACAGTGCCGCCGAACTGCCATAGACAAGATTGACCTTATTCATAAGAAGTACAGGCAACTGCGAAACATCAGCTATCCCAAGCGACGCATCTTGTATAGGTACTCCATCCCATAGCACTATCGATTGAGCTGCAGAAGCCCCTCTAAAGTTCAGCGTAGAAAGGCTGTTAAAGCCATAGGACTTGATAAATATCGGTGTTTGTTGCGATAGCAGGTTAGCCAGGTTCTGATTCTGGTATTGCTGCATAGTAACACTGTCAATACTGGTTACCTTCTGTCCCGGAGAAAACACGTTTAGCCGCTCATCGTTTGACCTACGCAACTTACGAGCACCATGCACTTGCACAGCTTTCAATGTATCGCTTACCTGCTGGGCCTGGAGCTTATTCACAAAGCAGCATAGTGCCAGCAGCACCGGCCCGGTAGTAAATAGCTTCTTTATGGAATTGTTTGTATTCACTCGTTATTCGTCAAAATAGAAATGGCCTGGCCCTATGCCCACATTAAACTGGCTTACCAGGCTGGCGTCAGACTTGTAAACAGATACGGTACCTTTCTGAATAAAGCCCTTCGGGTCGCCCACATAGATATAGCCGGTTGCAGGGTCTATTCCCAACGCCCAGAAATACTGATAGCGTTTAGCTGCAATGAATGGCACCGTCGGCAAAGCTGCGTCATATATACTCATTCTAAAGATGCCATTATATTGGGTGCCTCCATTGAAATCAGCTTCTATAAAATAAATGCTGTCATTACTGCGATTCATTACCGGCCTCACAGGGTCAGCCTGTATTGCAAAAGCATAAGACTTGATAAGCTTATCATTATCCGGATCTATGCGATTAAATACACACGCTTTGCTTTTAGGCATATTACCTGATAGTACCCAGAGTTTGTATTCTCTGTCCATCATTATTTCCTGGGGTGCATATCCTGCTAGTAATATAGAGTCAGTTACCTTGTCCGTAGCTACATCAACTGCATACAGGTGATTGGCAGCAGTATCCCAGGTGCAGATGAAAGCCTTGTTGTTATACAAAATCATTCCCTCTGTATTTTGGTAAGGCATAGCGATAACTCCGGTTACCTGCAGAGATTGAGGATTAATGATGTACACCTTATTACTAAATAAAGTGGACACATACGCTTTAGTACTGCTGATCTTCAGGATATAGCGCGGCTTCGGGATATTGATAATGCCCTTGAGTTGCAAGCTTGACGCATCTACAACCATCACCTTATCAGAATTATTTACGCAAAGGAACAGGTTATCACCTATCCGCTGCATACTTTGGAAGACATCACCAAGCGGTTGCTTGTTCACAGCATAGTACTTATCGCCATAGGCACTATCCAGCTTCGGGTTGTAAGCATACAAGGTGCCGTCACCATTACCCAGGCTACCCTCACAGACAACATAAACGTTGCCGGTTCCCATAGTGATAGGGTTGGCAGGTTTATCCTTCACACAGGATACAAGTAGCATGATGCAGCTAACTAATATAGTTACAGCTTTGTAAGCTTTTCTGCCCATCGGTTGCCTTTGTCGTCCTGCAATATAAGATAGTAAACTCCTTGTGCATATCTTGAAAGGTTTAG
>JBQCEX010000107.1:0-3027 GCA_051959855.1 Flavipsychrobacter sp.
ACCACATAATCTATTACCTTCTGTCTGCCCACATCATCAAAGTCCGTATCTATATCCGGCATGCTCTTACGCTCAGGATTCAAGAAGCGCTCGAACAGGAGATTGTACTTAATAGGGTCAATATTGGTGATACCAATACAATAAGCTACCACAGAGCCTGCAGCCGAACCACGGCCAGGCCCTACGAAAACCCCCATGTTACGTCCGGCCCTAATGAAATCGGACACGATAAGGAAGTACCCTGCAAAACCCATAGTACGGATAGTGAACAATTCAAACTTTAATCGTTCTTCTATCTCGGGCGTAATTTCCTTATACCGCTCCTTGGCGCCTGTCCAGGTAAGATGCTCAAGAAATGCATCCTGATCATTATTAAACTCTTCCGGCACTACAAAGTGCGGAAGCAGAATATCCCTATCAAGTTTTAGCGGCTTGATCTTATCTATTACCTGGTTGGTATTGTCCAGTGCCTGGGGAATGTCGCTGAATATCTTTGACATTTCCTCTGTGTTCTTGAAGTAGAACTGATCATTATAGAAAGCAAAACGTGCATCCTTACTAGCTACCTCATCATCCGACATTTCTTTATACTTCGGCGTGCTTTGCTTTTCGCCGGTATTGATACACAATAAAATATCGTGCGCATTTGCATCATCCTGATCTACATAGTGGCTGTCATTAGATGCGATAATAGGTACATTATACTTTTGGGCAAAACGCAGCAATACCTCATTCACTTTTACCTGGTCCGGTATATCATGACGCTGCATTTCTACGTAGTAGTCATCGCCAAAAAGATCCAACCACCATTTAAAAACTTTCTCCCCTTCCACTTCACCCTTTCTCAAAATAGTGCGTGGTACTTCTGCAGCAAGACAACAGGTGGTAGCTATCAATCCTTCATGATGTTGCAGGATCAGCTCTTTATCTATGCGCGGATACTTACCATATAAACCTTCTATGTAGCCAAGCGAACACAGCTTGACAAGATTTTTATAACCTGTTTCATTCTTTGCCAGCATTAACTGATGATAGCGCATATCACGCTCATCACGACTAAACTGTCTTTTGTGCCTATTCTCAACCAAATAAAATTCGCAGCCAACAATTGGCTTTACAACAGGTTCTACTATATCCTTCCCTTCTTCTGTCTTACCGATTACTTTTTTATTTTTCCATGCCTCTGCTACAAACTCAAACGCACCAAACATATTGCCATGATCAGTAATAGCCATGGCAGGCATGCCATCCTTTTGAGCCTTATCAAACAGCCTTCCTATGTCGGAAGCGCCATCCAGTAATGAGAATTGAGTATGATTATGTAAATGAGAAAATTTCACTGTTCTGCCCCCTGTTTACCTAAATGTTAGAAGATTGTCCTACCCTTACAAAGTAACTAAAATTAGCGCGTGTTACCTTATCCTAGTTATCCACAAAAGGTGCAAATCTAAAGCCTTATCCAGCCATTCATCCAAAACTTTATTATAACTATCTTTAAGACGAAAACAGTCATAATGCGCTCCATTTCATTTTTCATATTAATATTTTCATCCTATCTTCTGACTTTTCAATCTACTTCAGCTCAAACAATAAGCACAGTAGCAGGCAATGGAACAAAAGGCTATAGCGGCGATGACAGCCTGGCTATCAATGCGACCCTCAATCAACCTGCCGATGTATGCGCCGATGCTGCAGGCAATATTTACATTGCCGATCAGTATAACAACAGGATAAGAAAGATTGACGCAGGAACAGGAAAAATAAAGACGATAGCAGGCATCGGGACCGCAGGATACAGCGGTGATAGCGCATTTGCCGTTTTTGAAAGCTTGTATTCACCTATAGCAATAGCTGTAGATAGTGCGGGCGAAAATCTTTATATCAGCGATTGTCTGAACAGCAGGATAAGAAAAGTAAATTTCTCAACCGGATGGATAGTAACAATAGCAGGAGATAGCACCAGCGGCTACAGCGGCGACGGCGGCCTGGCTACCAAGGCGAAAATATTATACCCTGCAGGGATTACAGTAGATAAGCATGGCAACGTATATTTTTCTGATTTCGGGAATGACGTTATACGCAAGATAGACGCCAGCACGGGAATCATTACAACCATTGCAGGAAATGGAAGTTCAGGCTACACGGGCGATGGTGGACCTGCCACAAGTGCCAAACTACTGGCACCATCCGGCGTTGCAGTAGATGCTGCCGGAAATTTATACATAGCTGATGAAGGCAACAACAGGATAAGAAAGGTAACGGCAAGTACCGGTATTATAACAACCGTTGCAGGTAAAGGATCAGCCGGATATTCCGGAGATGGAAGCCTGGCAATAAATGCAGAATTCAATGGTCCGCAGGATATCTTTATTGATGCTGCAAATAATCTCTACATTACCGACGTCTACAATAGTGTAGTGCGAAGGATCGACGCAACAACCTATAAAATAAGCACCATAGCAGGCAACGGCAGTAGCGGATACTCAGGAGACGGAGGCAAGGCCACCAGCGCAGAGATGCACAGTCCAATGGGCCTTTGCGTAGCCAACACTGGAGATATTTATATAGCAGACCAGGCAAACAATGTAGTGAGAAAAGTAAGCGGCGTACTGGGTATTACGGATATCAACAAGCTTTCATTCCAGGTTTTTCCTAATCCGTCAGCAGGGATTTTTTCTATAACGCTGGACAATCGAAACAGTCCCTACGATATTAAGATGTACAACAGCGATGGTAAACTAGTTTATACAGGTAAAAACAATAGGCCTAAAGCCAATATTAACCTGGCAGGTTTGGCAACCGGCAGTTACTTAGTAAGGATACAATCAGGTAATGCCACCGCAACACAGGAGATTATCATTTCACACTAAGCTTTTGTATATATTCTACAGCTTAAGAAATATCCGTTCCATAGCCCAGGCCTTCAGGCGCATTTCTTCCCATTCCCGTTCCGCAATGCTATCATAGGTAATAGCACCGCCTGTTTGGTAAGACAGGTATTTGGTTGCGGCATTGTAGAACAAGCTG
>JBQCEX010000108.1:0-13402 GCA_051959855.1 Flavipsychrobacter sp.
CACAAAGTACCAACACAACACATAATAAAGGGATAATAGTATCTTTCTTTGAATTCATTCTAGTAAAATAATATATTTCATATCTTCACTCATACATTTTTATAAAAATCTATTTCGACAAGTTAACTTGCAATGGGCTCTTCCAAAAACTGGTTATTGATAATAATGGTAATACTATTGATACTCTCATTTATTTTCGGTGGTGGCACGGGAAGATTTCCTCATACCCATTAATTACGCCCTATTGAAATAAATTATGTAGCAGTACCTCCCTTCCCCGAAGGGTCTGTCCTTAGGCGACCCTTCGGCATCAAGGCACTGAAGCTGATATTTAATTATCCTAAGGATCTGGATGCCGGAGATGTATTTTGTTCCGTGCAGATAGCGAAGCTGACAGACAACGAACTTACTATAAAATATCAAGGCGAAACATCAGAAAAGACTAAGACATATAAAAGGCACTAACTTTTTTATGTTCATACATAAAGCATTATGTTTGCCATATATCCTTAATTACTCCAGCTCCCAATATTAGAATACCCCCAATGGTCTGCATCTGCATGATTAAAATCCAGCTTATAGCGTGCAGGTATCTCTTTGAGAAAGGCTCCTGTTTCATAAGAAGGAAAGATCTCTTCATAGGTCAGCATCGACTGGAAAGATATACGCCTGTAGATATGTGACCGCGTTATATTTTCTTTCTTGTCAAGCCCCGATGCCCCTAGCAGCTCTACCATACTCTTTACCGTATTCTTATGAAAATTGGCCACCCTGGTTTTCTTGTCCTCCACCACCAGTCCTACTGTCAGTTTAGGGTCTTGCGTAGCCACACCTACCGGGCATTTATTAGTGTTGCATAGTAGCGCCTGTATACAGCCCACCGCCATCATCATGGCCCTGGCAGAATAGCAGGCATCAGCGCCCAGCGCCATTGCCCGTATAATATGGAAGCCCGTGGTAACTTTACCTGATGCAAGTATCCTGATATGTTTACGAATGTCCAAACCGGTAAGGATATTATGAACGAAATCCAGTCCGTCCAAAAGTGGCGCACCTACGTAGTTTGAAAACTCCTGTGGGGCTGCACCGGTCCCGCCTTCAGCGCCATCTACTGTTATAAAGTCGGGGTAGATATCTAGTTCCATCATCGCCTTGCAAATACTAATAAATTCGCTTTTATGCCCAATGCACAATTTAAAACCTACCGGCTTACCCTCAGAAAGATCTCTCAGGCGTTGTATAAAATGCACCATCTCTCGGGGAGTGCTGAAAGCTTTATGATAAGGAGGCGAATCAACTACAGTATAGGGTTCTACATGCCTGATGGCAGCTATTTCCGGGGTATTCTTTGCCGCCGGCAATATACCGCCATGCCCTGGTTTTGCACCCTGCGATATTTTTATTTCTATCATCTTCACCTGTGGCAGTCTTGATTTCTCTTGAAATAAATTTTCATCAAAATTGCCATCTGGCTTCCTGCATCCAAAATAACCGGTTCCTATCTGCCATATTACATCGCCGCCATGTTTTAAGTGTGAGGGACTTAATCCGCCCTCGCCGGTGTTATGTGCAAATCCGCCAATCTTCGCTCCGGCATTCATGGCCTCCACCGCATTAGAGCTAAGTGAGCCAAAGCTCATGGCAGAGATATTATAAATGCTGCAGGAATAAGGCTGCCTGCAGGCCTTATTGCCAATCATTACCCTCGGGTCATGGTCTAATAACTTAAAATCTTTGGGCGCGATCGAATGGCACATCCATTCATACCCTTCGGAATACACATCCAGCTGGGTACCGAAAGGCATCGTATCATTTTCCTCTTTAGCTCTCTGGTATATGGTCGAACGGTCAATTCGGTTAATAGGCCGGCCATCTATATCCGACTCAATAAAATACTGGTAGATCTTCGGACGCAGGTCTTCCATCAGAAAACGTAATCTGCCAAACAATGGATAGATTCGCATAATGGAATGTTTCTTCTGAAACATATCATAATATCCAAGTACCGTCAACCCAAATGCTATCGCAAAAACAATATACCAGTTAGGGCTTATATAAAATCCTAAACAAAATATAATCACCAATGTTAAAGCAGAGTAGATAACGAATTTTGCTCTCATGATTTTTTATTTATTGCATGGCTATATTATTACAGCTTATAAGCCGGCTATGCCAATTCAAACTTAAGACATTTCAAAGGAGCTGACTAAAAAGACATCAATATAATTCCTGAATTAATACATTTGTCAGGGCAAGATCAGGGAGATTAGCACCCGGTAACAAAAGGTTTCGCATGGGAATTTTTTCTTCCCCGAAGGGTCTGCCCTTTGGCGACCCTTCGGCATCAAGGCACCAAAGCTGATATTGTATTCTTAGCCACACTCTTCGTTGGTGATCTGTGCCAAGCTAAGCTAAAGGCATGCACCGGTAACTTTTGAATTTTGAATTTTTACTTTTTACTTCTCAATTGTTGATATCTTTTCTTGGAAACGCCTACACCATAATAGTATATTGCAATACTGTGAGCATGTACTTAAAACGCACAATACATGCAAACATTTACTAATTGTTGATCAATATCAGCTAATTAGTAATAGCTCTTTGACCGACTGTAAACCCTAATCAGGATTATCCCTAAAATCTCCCATATCCAAAAAATGGGACATTTTGAGACATTATGTAACATTATGTAACATTTTGAAAAATAATCATAAGCAAGTATAGGTAAGGATTTCACTCCTCTGGCTGTTCAAAATGTCCCAAAATTATCTTTTTACCCCAATGGGACATATTTGGCTGCAGCCTCCAATTTTCTTTCGTTAGAAACTTATAATGTGAGCGTACTGCACTATCTTAGTGCCCCATTTTTCAAATCACCACCCGCACCATGAGCAAGGAAAAGAATAAGAAGCCTGGTATCAGCACCCTGTTAAAACCATACAAAGGTTTAATACTGCTTTTATTGTTATTCACATTATTGGGCAACGGTATTAACCTCTGGCTGCCCAAGATCATTGCGCATGGCATAGATGCTTTCAGCAATGGTCATTATGTATTAAGCAATACGCTGTTTAATTTCAGTGTGGCAGTGCTTTGCATATTTATTTTTACATACCTGCAAAGCATCATACAAACTTACGCATCAGAGCGCATCGCCCGCGACCTGCGTAAAAAGCTGTCCGATAAGATATCCCGGCAAAGCTATGCTTTCATCGAGCAGGCCAATCCCTCGAAGCTGCTTACAAATCTCACTGCAGACGTAGATTCTATTAAGCTGTTCATATCACAGGCTATAGTCTCTATTGTCTCCTCGGTATTTATTATAGTGGGCGTTAGCATATTGCTGCTCACTATCAATTGGAAGCTGGGGCTCTGCATCATTGCTATCATTCCTATTATAGGTATCACCTTCTTTGTGGTGCTGCGCAAGGTGCGTGCCCTTTTTATCCAGAGCAGGGGAGTAATAGATAAGCTCAATAAGATCATTAACGAAAGCATCCTAGGCGCTGCACTTATCCGCGTCATCAATGCACAGCAAATAGAATACGACAAGTTCATGGAGACAAACACACAGGCTAAGAATTTCGGTCTTGCCATCCTGCGTTTATTTGCCAGCCTTATTCCTGTCATCACCTTCACGGCTAATATGGCCTTGCTCACCATTCTTGCCTTAGGCGGTCACTTCGTTATTACCGGCTCTATGACATTGGGCGACTATGCCGCCTTCAACAGTTATCTCGGCATGCTCATATTCCCTCTGTTGCTTATTGGTTTCATGAGCAACGTCATAGCCCAGGCCTCTGCGTCATACGAACGCATCAGCAACGTTATAGAAACGCCTGACCAACCTGAAACAGGCACACGTACTGAAGAGTTGCAAGGAAATGTAGAGCTAGACAATGTAGAGATTCGCTACGGACAAACTCCCGTACTGCGCGATGTTTCATTTGCCATAAAGCCGGGTTCCAAAACTGCTATCATAGGCCCCACGGCTGCCGGTAAAACCCAATTGCTGTATGCGCTCATAGGCCTTATTAAGCCATCGCTGGGCACTATTAAATATGATGGTCATGAAATTGAGAGCTACAAAAGCGAAACATTCCATAGCCAGGTAGGTTTCGTATTTCAGGATAGCATCATATTCAATATGAGTGTGCGGGAAAACATTGCTTTTAGTACCACCGTTTCAGACGCATCCTTGCAACGCGCTATCGAAACTGCCGAACTAAGTGATTTTATAGATGCCTTGCCGCAAAAGCTGGATACCATCGTTTCAGAACGTGGCTCCAGCCTCTCTGGCGGACAAAAACAGCGCATCATGCTGGCCCGCGCACTGGCCATCGACCCAAAGATCCTCCTGCTCGACGATTTCACCGCTCGTGTAGATAGCAATACAGAGCAGCGCATACTCAAAAACCTGCAAAAGAATTACCCCGAGCTTACACTGCTTTCCGTCACGCAAAAGATAGCCTCTGTCGAGCATTACGATCAGATAGTGCTGCTTATGCAGGGTGAGCCTATCGCCAGCGGCACCCAAGAGCAGCTCATGCATACCAGGCCTGAGTATGTTCAACTATACAATTAAGATCTAAGCACCGGTAACTATGAACTACGATCTGAATAAAAACGCAACTAAGCAGCAAAAGAATGCTACTTATGTTGCACTAAAAAGCCTGCTTAAGCTCATCACTAATGAGCGTAAGAACCTATTGCTTGCACTCTTCTTCATGATGGTTAACTCTGGTCTCAATCTCCTGGGTCCATTCCTTATAGGTTACACCATCGATAAGTATGTGCAGCATAAGAATTACCACGGCGTGCTTGTTTTTTCAGGCATACTGCTGGGTATGTACATTATCACCTTGTTCACCAGCTACTTCCAGACACAGCTTATGGGTGGGGTAGGGCAGCGCATGCTCTTCACATTACGCAATGCCGTCTTCAGCAAGCTGCAATCCCTGCCATTGGCCTTCTTCAACGCCAACAAAGCAGGTGACCTTATTTCCCGTGTCAATAATGATACTGATAAGATCAATACTTTCTTCTCGCAGTCATTGGTCAATTTCATTGGTATCATATTCACTATGCTGGGGGCAGGCATATTCTTGCTGGTCATTAATGTTAAGCTGGGTATAGCAGCTTTAGCACCTGCTGTGCTCATCCTGTTATTTACCCGTGTCATATCTCCCTGGGTCAAAAAGAAGAATGCGGTCAATCTCACCAGTGTTGGTGGTATGAGTGCTGAGATACAGGAAAGCCTGCACAACTTCCGTGTCATTATAGCCTTCAATCGCCGCGATTATTTCAGGCAGCGCTTTAACGAGGCAAACCAGCGCAACTATAATACCGCAATTGCAGCAGGTACTGCCAACAATGTGGTGCTTCCCGTATATACTATGTTTTCAAGCTTTGCCCAGCTTGTAGTATTGGTGTTTGGTATCTATCTCATTTCTGTTGGCCAGTTCTCTATAGGTTTACTGGTCAGTTACCTTGCTTATGCTACCAACTTCTATAATCCGCTCCGCCAGTTAGCTGCCCTTTGGACGAGCTTTCAGGTAGCCATGGCAGGCTGGGACCGTATCTCGCAAATTCTTGCGATGAATTCTAATTTGGAAACGCTTGCTGATACACATAAAGAAACAGGCAGCGCTTTGATTGAATTTAGAGATGTCCACTTTGGCTACGAGGCTGATAAAGAGATCCTACACAATGTCTCTCTGCAGCTGCAACCCGGCAAAACCTACGCTTTCGTAGGCCCTACAGGTGGCGGCAAGAGTACCACGGCATCCCTCATAGCCCGCCTGTATGATGCTACCACAGGTGCCATCCTGCTCGATGGTAAGGACATTCGCTCTTATCATCCCGAGGAGTTGTCAAAGAAAGTAGGCTTCATCCTGCAGGAGCCATTCCTCTTTACTGGCACCGTGCGCGATAATATTCTCTATGGCAATGAGCGTTATTATAAATACACCAATGAGCAACTGGAACAAGTAATAAAAGATGCCAATCTGGAAAGTTTACTTACCATTTTCGAGAATGGCTTGGAAACACCCGTTACCTCAGGAGGTACCAGTATCAGCCTTGGCCAAAAGCAGCTGATAGCCTTCATGCGCGCCGTCCTCCGCGACCCTGATGTATTGATACTCGATGAAGCCACTGCTAATATCGATACCGTTACCGAACAGCTATTGGAAGATATATTAAATAAGCTGCCCGCTCACACCACCCGCATCATCATAGCGCATCGCCTTAATACCATTCGCAATGCAGATGAAATTTACTTCGTAAATGCAGGTGAGATCACAAAAGCAGGCTCTTTTGATGAGGCAATAAATAAGTTGCTGAATGATAAACGGACGAGCTAAGACAAAAGAAAAGAGCTGCATCGCCCGATACAGCTCTTTGTACAGAAGTTGCCGTTGCTTATTGTTTTACAACCCTAAGTACTTCTGAGTTTTCACTAGTGACAAGGTTTATGAAATAAATTCCTGACGGCAATGCAGTCAATGAAATAGTGTTTTTCTGCTCTAATCCTTTTTGTTCAAATACTCTGCGGCCCATATTATCTGTTATATATACTACGGTTCCCGCCGCATTGTATTGACTGTTTAGGAAATCAATATGAACTGTTTCAGTGAAAGGAGAAGGATAGATGTTGATATTGGCATCATTGCTTATTTGCGCTACGCCAAGCCCTGTCACAAATACAGAGTCAGACATTGAGCTGCAGTGATTGCTATTAGTGACTTGCACCTTATACCAGCCTGATGTTGTGGCCGTATAGCTATTGCTTGTAGCGCCAGATATAGCTGTGCCGTTTTCGTACCATTGGTTACCACTGCTTGCGCTGGATGTCAGTACGCTGCTTGCAACTGATATGTTTGGCTTAACTACAGAGTCTACATCTACAGTCACCATGCTCGCCGCACTCGACAGTACACAACCACCGCCGCCGCGCACATAGTAGATAGTTGTATCTCCAGGCATCAGTGTTACGCTGCTTCCGGAATCCACAGCTTTACCCTTTAATGAGTCGCTATACCAAAACCACTTCTTTGCATCATTCAGCGTACCGCTTGCGCTCAGTGTCACACTGCTTCCTTTACAAATTAAGGTATCAGATACTGTAATGCTAGCCTTGTCAGATGGATTGCAAACAGGATATTTCATTACGGTTGTGCCACCGGTTCCGGCATCTAAAAAGGCAATGTAAGGATTATCATTACCATCTATAGCAATAGATGTGTAAACAGCCGTATTGGTAGAGAAGCCGGGAGTATCTATATTGGCCCAGCTGCTGCCGTCATACTTCATAACAGATGCCTTGCCGCTTACTGAATTGTCAACATAGGTAACATAAGGCATATTCTTGCTGTCTATCGCCAGGCTTATAAAGAGAGATGATACAGGCGAAAAGCTGGCACTGCCAACGGTGCTCCAACTGCTGCCGTCAAATTTGGAAACGCAAACACTTGGCCCTGATGGATATGGAGACATATAGGCTACATAAGGTACATTATTATGGTCTACAGCCAGCGACAGGAAATAGGTGCCGCCGTGTGGCTGCGCAGAAAATGCACCGCCGCCTACTACACTCCAGTTTGTACCGTCAAATTTCTTAACAATAACGTTTTGTGTACTTCCTGCATCCTGGTAGGCTATATAGAGCGTATCGTTGTGATCTATAGCCAAACTGGGGTAAGATGATGCATCAGTTGTTACGGGTACTCCGCCTACCAGCTTCCAAGTTGTACCGTCATACATCTTTACATTCAGCGTAGCAGGTGAGCTGCCATTGTCGAGATAGCTTACATAGGGTGTGCCTTTTGATGAAACTACAACATTAGTATACGTAGCTACACTATCGGAAAGGTTAGTGCCGATTGTGGTCCAGCTACTGCCATGATACAACTTCACAGTAGCCTGCGATGAATCGCTGGCATCAGCGTAAGAGAAATAGATGTCACCGTTGGGTGCCATTGTGGCCCATGAGTCGGAAGCTGTACTGTCTGTAATGTTTGCACTGCCAACGGATGTCCAGCCGGTATCAGCATATCTCGTCACTTGCCCATGGCTATTGTTAAATGACACGTACGGTACATTTAATGAGTCAAAGAACATGTGTTCCCAGGTATTACCGCCGACCATAAATCCTTCTTTGCCCACTGTTGTCCATTGTGCGTTAGCACTCGTGCCTGCAAATAGTGTTGCACTTGCTAGTGCCGTTCTTAAAATGTTTGATAAGAGTTTACTGTTAGATCTCATGATTTATTAAGGGTTTTACATAAACAGCAAACTTAGATAACCGCGGCAAGGCTAAATAGAGTATAACTACTCCATTTTCACCGAATAAAATAAATTAAAACAAAGGCATAAGAAATTCATCTGCAATTTGTTATCTTTTCCTCTGTAACGATGGTACTTAGATACCTTATAATGCAAAAGCGATTATTGATACGATTAGTTTTATTGCTGTATTGGTTGTCCCTGTCTGGGTCGAGGCAGGCTAATGCCCAAAATATATCTGAAAAGTTCCTTAGTTGCGTACTATCTAAAATACCTCCGCGACCTGACGATACAATAAATGTGATGAAACTGATAACGCACGGAAGTGATCTGGTATGGAGTTATCCGGATAGTGCTATGAAATTGTTTCAACTGGCGAAACAACAAAGCGTCGAAGCAGGGTATGTAAACGGTGTTATAGAAAGCCTGCGTGATATGGCGCATGTTTATGCTGCACAGACTAAATATTCTGAAAGTTTTGCCTGTTATAATCAGGCCATAACTTATAGCCATTATATAAACGACAAAAGCAAAGCGGCAAGTATATATACGGATATAGCTACAACATACATGCTGGAAAGCAATTACCCTAATGCTGCACATTATTACTATGCTGCATTTAAGGTTTTGAAAGATAATGGTTATGCAGAACAACCAGGTATATTGGTTACTTATGCTAATCTTGCCTATTTACAAAGTAGACTAGGCAGGTATGATCTGGCTTTAGAATACCTGGACAAAGCTGAAAATATAGCACGAAAAAAGAAATACTATAGCCAGCTTGCATTCATATTGAATAATAAGGGCGAAGCCTACAGGGCGATAAATAAGCCGCAGGAGGCGCTCAACTGCTATACTGTGGCCCTAAGTATATACGAAAAAAAGAAAGTACATACCAATCAGGAAACCGAAGTGCAACAATCTTTGTATATCAGTATGGGAGTGTTATCAATTCAACAGGACCAGCTTCGGGAAGCAATACTTTACTTAAACAAAGCTAAGGCCCTCAGCAGTAGTACAAGCCCGTATTATGCCAGTATATTCCCTAATTATTTGCTAGGTAAAGCGTATTTCGGGTTGAAAGAATATAGTCAGGCAAAGGCATCTTTAATACCTGCTCTTGAGAAAGCAAGGCAAATGAATTTCAAAGAAGATATGCCCGATGCCTTAAAAACACTATCTGCTATATATGAGGCTGAGAATGATTATTATAATGCATTACGAAACTATCAGAAATATGCAAGGCTGAAAGATACCTTGCTAAGCGAAGCTAAAACTAAGGAGATTAATCAACTAGAGCTGAAGTATCGTACAGCTCAAAAAGATAAAGAGTTGGCTGGCAAACAATTACTCATTCTGAAGCAGCAAAATCAGCTAATGGGTAAAAATACTTTATTGCTCGTCTCATCTATATGTATCCTTATATTATTGATAGGCGGCTTGCTATTACTCATCCGTTACCGGAATAACCAACATTATCAGCGTTTGCAGGCAGAGCAGCTTAAAAATATGTCTCAGGAAATTGATATGATAAAGCAAGATGAAGAAATAAAAGTGATGCAAGCTGTAATGAAAGGAGAAGAAGGTGAACGGGAAAGAATAGCACGCGAGCTGCATGACGGCGTTGGCGGTATGCTGGCGGCCATTAGGATGCATTTCAGTAAGCTTGAGAATGGGAATAATAATGGTCGTGCCGAGAAAATAATAGAAATGCTAAACGATACGGCTACTGAAATAAGAAAGACAGCCCACAATTTAATGCCCGATGTAGTGCTGCAACATACGCTTGTCGATGCCTTACAAACTTTTATTGCTAATATAAATGCAGGCTCATCTATTAAGTTTGATTTGCAAGTGCATGGTAATATAGAATCTATAAATAAAACTGTGGAGTTAAGCATATACCGAATTATACAAGAGCTTGTACATAATGTCATCAAGCATTCGGCAGCCAGCTACGCAGCAATACAGCTTAGCATGCAAGAGCGTTCTTTGTTGATTATGGTTGAGGATAATGGGATGGGATTTGACAAAGCTCATATAAAAGCAGGACTTGGACTACATAATATCAATTCCAGAGTTGAGTTGTTAGATGGTCATTTTTCTATTGATTCTGTTCCTGATTGTGGCACCACCTGCTATATCGAATTTGATTTAGAAGTCTTAAAAAAGGTTGCAGTATGAAGAAAATAAGAATTGCAATTGCTGATGATCATCCAATGGTGATAAATGGCCTGAAAGATATGTTGTCTGATCAAGCTGATATAATTGTGCAGGCTACCTATTTGAATGGGGAGGAGCTTTTGGATGGGCTTAAAATTGAATGTCCTGATGTTTTGCTGCTTGATATCCGTATGCCTGGCGAATCGGGTATAGAGTTAGTGCCTGATATTTTAAAGCAATACCCTTCTATCCGAATTCTTATACTCACCAATTTTGATAATACTCTTTATGTTCATACTTTAATGAATGGAGGAGCGAAAGGATATCTTTTAAAAAATACAGATACACATACTTTAGTACAGGCTATAAAGCAGGTATATGCCGGAGGACAATTCTTAAATACAGATATCCAGGAAAAGTTAGAACAATATAGAAAAAGCCTGAAACGCAACGCTACTTCAAAAGTTGTTCTTACTCCACGGGAGAAGGACATTCTGCAGTTAATAGCACAAGAACATAGCAACCAGGAGATAGCAGAAATTCTGAATTTAAGCTTAAGAACTGTTGAGAATTATCGCCTTAATTTAAACCTGAAACTGGAAGCTAAAAATACAGCAGGGCTTTTGCTTAAAGCGATAGAACTAGGAATAATCAGCTATTAGTGTATTCTAAGTGGCAAGTAATCCCATGTCAATACATTTTTTGATTAATGCAGCAGTATTCTTTACTTCAAGCTTAAGTAGCAAGTTTAGCCTGTGAGAATCAATTGTGCGCTTACTTAGGAATAATTTATCAGCAATTTCCTGACTGGTAAAATTTTCGGCTAATAGTTTCAGTACATCCTTTTCTCTTCTTGTCAGCACTGTTCCATGTGCAGCCTGCCGGGTAATACTGATCTTATCATGCTGCAACCGTGTTTTTATTATTGGATCAATGAATTGTTCCCCCTTATTCAACACACGAATAGCTTGTATTAACAGATCTTCTGATGCGCTCTTTAAAATATAGCCAAGTACACCTTGCTGCAGCATGCTTTTTACATAATAGATATTGTCCAGGTTAGTAAGAGCAAGCATGATCACTTTGGGATGCTGTTGATATACAATTCTTGCTATTTCATCACCTGTCTGATCGGGCATGCTAATATCCAAAATGGCAATATCCGGCTGCTTTTTGGCTAATTCCTTTAAAAAATCTTTTCCATTTAAGTAAGTACCTATTATTTCCAGGTCATCGTATTTACTTATCATGTTTTGCAAGCCGTTAAGTATTAAAGGATGATCGTCAAGTATTGCTACACGCGTTTTCATATTGAGCTTAGTTGTTTATGGGCTTTTAAATCAAATTCTATAAATACGGAAGTGCCATTGCCTTTTGAAGATTCAATTGAAATATGGCCATTCATACTCCTTATTCTCGACTGTAGGTTAAGTATACCAAGGCCATTGTCATTTCTGCCGGTATCAAACCCCACGCCATTATCTTCTACAGTTATATTTAAGGCGGAGCCTTGCATCACTAATTGAACAATAACATGTGTTGCGTGGGCATGCTTTACAATGTTCTGTAAAAGCTCTTGTACTATACGGTAAATTGATAATTTAAATTCATGTTCTAACAACTCAAATTCACCATAGCCAGACACATCAATTTCAATGTTTCTCGACTTTGGAAATTGTATATAATCGCAGTATAGGCGTATTGCCTCTATAAGGCTATTGTGTAATAATACTTCAGGAGTAAAATTATAAGCTGCTTCATGTATTTCTGAACTTATCTGTTTGAGCAAACAAGAGCTATTTATATAATTAGGGGTGTTTGCTATCTGTTCATTCTCTTTTCCCAGCGCCTGGAAGCTTATAGTAAAAGCTGAAAGTAAGCTTCCAACACCATCATGCAACTCCCGCGCTATGCGCGTACGTTCCTTTTCTTCTCCCTTTACCAGCGCTTTTAAATGTATGATCTTCTTCTCTTGTTCAAGGTTTTTAATTTTTTCTGATTGAAGCCTTTGTCTGTTCCTGCTTATTGTATAAACAGTACCTAATAGTGCAATAATTAATATAGCTCCTAATACAGTTCCTCCCATTACCATGTTCTTACGTTCTGCAATATGCTTCTGCTGCATTATCTGTAGTTTTTCTGCCACCAGTTCTTTGTCCTTTTCGGCAGTTCTGTATTTTACTTCCAACTCATGATTGGCCATGATATGCGCAGAATCCTGAAGGGTATCAGCAACAGTGGAATATAATTTTTGATACTCATATGCTTTTTTGTAGTTTTTTTGAAGTGCATAATTTGCAGCAAGTATGGGACTGATATCTTGTATGCTATTAAGTTGCTTAGTTAATGTTGCCTTGTCTAAGGCTGTTAAAAGATATTTTTCGGCCTCTTTATATTTCCCAAGATTGCTATAAATGGTGCCGATTGCTGCGTATGGACTAATGTCTGAATAAAAAGTATTAGTGTTAGAAGCTGCTAACGCTTTTTTGTAGAAATTGAGTGCCTTCTCAGGATCCTCATGTTGATAGCTAATACCCAGATTCAGATTTATTACATATTCAAGCCTTTTATAGTCCTGTGGTTTTACATTATGTTGGGCTAATGCGTATGCAGTTTCAGAAAATTTTCTGCCGGGAATAGAGTCACCCTTTTGAATGTAAATGCCACCCAGTATGCTATACGCATTTACAATTTGAGTGGAGTCTTTACATTCAATAGCCAATTTTAAGCCTTTGCTTGTATGATAAATTGCTTGTTTATATTGACAGTCCTGCATCCACAGTATCGCGAGATTTAAATTTACATTAGCAAGAACAACATTATTATTTATTTTGTATCGGTTGGCATAATTAAGAGCTTTATAGAAGTAATAAACTGCAGGCTTTCTATCGCCTTTATATGTATAGATGATTGCCATCGCATTGTAAAGAGATAAAGGTAAGAATTTACGAGA
>JBQCEX010000109.1:0-26497 GCA_051959855.1 Flavipsychrobacter sp.
CACTGTCAATTTTCACAAGGTGATCGGGCATACCTAAATGATAGACGCCAATTCATCTCAAAACGTTAATAAGAATAAATATTTTTTAAATCAATAAGGAAAGACTGCACCTATTGCATTTCCATTGCTATTCTTTTGCCAACCGTAATACCTGCTCTCCATCGCTATTCGCCAGTCGTACAAAATAGATACCGGCTTGTAGACTACCTAAGTTCAGGGGAATATTATAGCTACCGGTCGCCAATGTTTTTTGCTGCAATATTGTTTGTACGGCCCTTCCGTTTACATCATAAATTGTTATAAATGGCGCGTCCGGTTTACTCAGGCTAAAGTGCAATGTAGCCACATCATGCGAAGGATTAGGATATAAGCTAGCGTAGCTAAGTGTTGAAAATACAAAAGGCACACCGGTATAGCCTTCCAGTTTTAATTTAAAAAAGTCAGCTTCTGCCTCATCAGCAAGACCCGCAAATGTAATAGTATGATCATTAGTATCAATCGCCAGGCCTGCAAAGTTTGAAAAAGTAGTACGAGTATTAAAAAGCGAAAGCGGAACTGTAGTTGTTCCATTTGTGCCGAAGCTGCTATCATAGCTAAGGTCTGGCTTATAGCTACTAACAAAATAGTTAGAGCTTTTAACCCCGGCACCTATAAAATTGCCGTTTGGCAATAGAGCTAAGGCTTCCAAAGGTTCATTTACGGGTGCCAATCCGTTTATCCCCCAGGTGCTGTCAATTATTCCATTTGCGGTAAATCTTTTGAGATAACTAGTAAAAGTAACAGTAGAATATGCAAAGGCTAGTAGCTTCCCATCAGCTTGCTCAAGCAAAGATGCCAACCGCAACGTATCAACACTGGCTTTGCCATTTATACCAAAGCTGGAATCAATTTGTCCATTTGCTGTTATTACCGAAAAATTATTTGAATGTATGGACGGACCTACAACACACATTTTACCACTTCGCAGCTGCACCAGGCCCTGTATACTTGTCAGGCTCGAATCCGTTTTTAAAACACACATGCCATTTACACCAAATGTTGAATCATATGAGCCATCAGGCTTTAATTTTATAATGCATGCCACTGCATTGTCGAAAGAGTCAGCAGCTGTAGCGCCTATTACAATTTTATTATCTGGCTTAACTGCTACATCATAACCTGAAAAAATAATATTATTGCCTGGCGCTTTAATTATTGATGCGCCATTTATACCGAATGTAGAATCAAGTGTGCCATTGGTCTGCACCCTGATACAAATAAGCTTGTAAAGTCCATCTGTAAATATAAATCCGGTTGCAAGTATTTTGCCGTCGGCCTGCATAGCAGCACCGAAGCAATCAAAATTAGAGTCTATGGCGATGGAGGCTGTGCCCTTTATTCCAAAAGTATTATCCCTGCTGCCATCTTTTAAATAGCGTCTGATTACCATTCCGCCATCGCCGCTACCTGTATCGGCTAACACTATTGTCCCACCGCCACTTATTGGCATTAGTTGATAGATATGGGCACTTAAACCGAATTTTGCTATCTGGTCTTTAAAATATCCATCAACTCCATAAGTCGAGTCCAAAGTGCCTGGTTGGGCAAAAGAACAAATGCTAACAAAAAGTAGTAACAGCAGAATGGGTAGAGGATGTTTCATACAAAGAGCGAGGTTTAGGTAAAAAGACTGTTTTTCAAGCCCTAAAGTAGAAGCATTTTTGTAAAATAAATGTCACAAAGAAAAATAATGAAATACCTTTTTACCTTTCGTTATCATAACAAGTTAATTCTCAGCACCCTATTTTTTTCAATCTTTTTTGCTCCCGGTCAATACCAAAGATAATAGCCCCCTTGAGAGGTCATTATCTAATTGAATCAGTTGCTCATGATCAATATTTGCCGCTAATTTTTTATGATTGCTATTGATTTTTTTTCAAAACTGGTCTGCAAGGTAATAATATAGTTACCTGCTTGCAGGTCATCCATATCTACATCCATCTCGTGCTTTCCAACGGCAAAATTTTTGGATAAGGAAATTACTTTTATTATTCTTCCGGACATGTCATACAGTAGCGCCGATATGCGGATGGATGTGTTGAGTGAAAAGTAAATTTTTGTTTTGCTATTTGTAGGAACAGGATAGGCATACACCGATGTAAATGCTGAGTGGACCGATTGAACAGATGCATTTTCTTCAAGCTTGAACTTCATCAGGTTAATGTTTTTTCGCGGGTCGCTTGTAGTGCTTAGCCCACCCAGTATTATTGATTTGCTGTACAGATCTATTGCCATGTCCCTGGTCTTGTCTACCGTATAGAAGCCGCTGCCCGAAATAGCAACATCCGTACTGCCATCCGTACCAAATGAACTATCGATGTACCCATTAGCATTAAATCTTGCTACCACATAGGTAAACCCGTTGGTGCCGGGCGCAATGGTGGAAACTCCCCCGAAAATTAATTTTCCGGTTGACTTAATATCCATGAAGCATGGATTTTGGTTAGGATAAAAATAGGTGCTCGTAATGCCGTTTTCACCCCATGTGCTGTCCGCACTTCCGTTTTCATTTAGCCTGTGCAGATAGTAGTCCAGCCAGTATGCGGGGTGCATGCTTGTATCATAGGTTTCAACAACCCCTATCAGCTTTTTGTCAGGCTGCTCTATAATTCCATATCCGTATGCTGAAGAATCATAGCTATAAGTAACTACGCCATCATGGCCAAAAGTAGAATCAATGATACCATTGGTATTAATGCGCATTATGACAGCTTTATAAATTCGGCCAAAATTATAGTTGCCGGCTAATGCAATTTTCCCCGATTGCAGTATAGTGGCATCATTAAGCATATCATCAAATGATCCGAAGCTTTTTGTAAACAGACCATTTTTACCGAAGCTAATATCCGGACTCCCGTTAGCATTTACACGCAGCAGTGCCCAGGAAAAACTAAAATTGCTGTCAACTGCCTGTCCTGCTATCACGATTCGGCCATCTGCTTGTATAAGTGGCTTGCTGCCAAACAAGCATAAAAAGTGGCTAGGCTTCATGCCTATAGTAACGCCGTTATTGCCGAAAGATGAATCTAATGTTCCATCAGCATTTATTCTTGCAACCGCAAGATCATACACATAGTTTATGAAATCAGTTTCCCGGTAGCCTGCAACTACAATTTTACCATCACTTTGAAGGGCTGCGCCGGTAAGGTAAATGTTTCGGCCCAGGCGACAATAAGCTGTGCCATCTGTCCCAAAGCTCCGGTCCACCGTTCCATCAGCCTGGTATCGCCTTATGCCAAGTTCTTCTAGTGTGTCTTTTAGTACATTGCCCAGCATCAAAATTTTTCCATTGCCTAATGCTATGGTTTTAAACATATCGTTGTCCAGCGATGTGGTAAGAAATGAATCTGTCACAATTCCGTGTTCACCAAACGATGAATCAAGCCTTCCAACCTGGCAATAAGCACTATAAGGAAGTAATAACACGAGAAGGATAGGTAAAAATCGATAGGACATGACTGCGAACGGTTTAACACAAAGACGATATTTTTTGCCTGAAAAACAAAATACCTTTGTAAGTAGAATGTCATATAAACAATTCAGGCATTTTTTTGAGAATTACTTTTCAAAAGGCATTTAAAAAAAAATGCGACATTTATAGCTCAACCTTTATGGAGCCGATCATCACTACAGGTACTGTCAAAACTATCCAGGCTATTAATCTCAATGGTCATGCGCCATGCTATTATGCCCGCTGCACTCATCCGCAGCTAAGCCGTTTTGTCGATTACTATATACAAGTTCAGGGGGCAGGCAGAACGCTTGATAAAGATATTCAGCCACGCCCTGGTGCATCACTCATTTTCGATTTTAATGGTATTCTGTTCAACGATCAGTTTTTTGCGCACAATGCACTGGCAGGCATTCACGAACAGGCCTACAATATCAAACCCCGTACGCAAGAGGCTGACTGTTTCACCGTTAAGCTAAGCGCTTATGGCTTAAGCCGCTTCACTCAGTTACCTGTAGATACATTTACCAATCATATAGTGGAAGCAAAGGTTGCCTTCGGTGACAGCATTGCTGAGTTATATGATACCATGGGCCGGCTGAAAGAATTTGAAGAACGGATAGCACTTGCTGAAGCTTACCTTGCTGATCATCTTCTGCCTGCAGATGAAATGGATGACTACATCTGGCAAATTGCTGACAAGATATATGCAGAAGATGGTAATAGCGCTTTTGATGCCATTCGTGCTATGGCGCCAATGAGTATCAGGCAACTGGAGCGCCGCTTTCGTAGTATAGTAGGTGTAGGCATCCGCTCTTACATGCGCATTTGCAGGTTTAGCAAGGCAAACGAACTGCTTATTACACAACCTCATAGTGCACTCACTCATGTAGGCTATGAGGCAGGTTACTACGATCAGGCACATTTTTCCCGCCACTTTAAAGATGTTACGCACCTTGCGCCTAAAGACTATGTCCCTTGTGCCCCTGCCCTGAACGGTCGTAAATAAGTTTTTGTCGTGCTCGTACAATTTCTGCCAGCCACACTCAGGTAGTTTTGTCAAAAAATTATTTCATGGACTTAGGGTTAAAAGGCAGAACAATTTTCATCACTGGCGGCAGCAATGGCATAGGAAAAGCAACAGCTTTGCTCCTTGCAGAAGAAAAAGGACTCAACATCACCATCAGCTATTTTAAGAACAAGGAAAATGCGGATGCCATCGTGCAGCAGATAAATGCATCAGGCAATAATGGCTTAGCAGTATATCTCGATCTTGCGGACCACAATTCCATCAGGCAGGCAGTTGCAGAAATAAATAACACTTTTGGTGGTATTGATGTGCTGGTAAACAATGCAGTGCAATGGGGCAACCCTGCCAATCGCGGAAAAGCTTTTGAAGAGTTGCCCATCGACCAATGGCAGGAATTGATCAGTATAAATCTTTTTGGCACTATCCTGCTTACGCAGCTTGCAGTGCCGCACATGCGCCGCAGCAAGTGGGGCCGCATCATCAATGTCTCCAGCGATGTCGGCTACGACAGCATGAAAGGTTCCGGCCCTTACAGCACGCTTAAAACAGCCCTGAATGGATTCACCGCTAATCTGGTCATAGAGCTTTCTGCTGATGGCGTGCTGAGCAATGTGGTTATCCCCAGCTGGACACTTACCGATAGGGCGCTCGGCAATTTTCCTGAAGCATTTCGCGAGCTGGCAGTAAAAGCATATCCCACAGGCCGCATTACCACTCCTGAGGATATTGCTGCTATGATTGTATTTCTCGGCTCAGCCGCAAATGGACATGTAAATGGAGAGCAGATACGTGTAACCGGCAAAAATTCTCAATCTATGCTTGCATCAATATTTCATGACTATACTATGAATAAAAAGTGAGTAACCTAATATAATTGTACAAAGCTGCTATAAGCCTGCCTTACAGCATTAAGGCAATCCTCCCATGCCGGCGTCTCGCCGGCATGTTCACGCCGAACAAGTAAAATAGTTCAAGCTAAATGACGTCATCATAATCCAACTGCTTGCTTCAAAAACACTTTTTGAAATTTTTAATTTTTACTTTTTAATTGAATAATGTGGACATCTTAATTTGGAACCTACCCTTTCCGCATAGTACCTTGCAACATACCTCTTTCAGAGGGGCGGGTTATGTTTAATACATGTCGCCATTAGCTAATCATCATATCAGCTAATTGGTAAGTTCTTTGACATACTGTAAACTCTAACATCTATTAGCTCATCAGCTGATCATCACATTGTCTAATTTTAAATGCGACATTTTGTAACCTTTTGGGTAGTTTTTGCGTAGTAATGTTACTTTCTATAAAAGTATCATAACTCAGTAAATACAAGGCATCTGGCCGAATGAGCCTAATAAAATGTCCCAAAAGAAAAAATCCAGTGGCCTGTTACATTAATGCCCAAAAGAAAGCGGATAGCTGTTTGCCATCCGCTCAATCAACATAGGACCCTGGTTTAATATTTCGTCACCTTCATTACATCATGTTGGTGGTCACACCACATGTTCAGGAAGTAGTGCCCAGGTACCAGGTCATGCATATCCACAGATAAATGCTGCCTGCCATTTAGCATTAAGTTATTGACTGAAACTATTTTTAAGGTCCGTCCGGTTATATCATTCAGTGTGATGTAGACATGTGCGGGCTCCTTCAGGTAAAAATCTAATTGCGTTTTGTCTGCTGCAGGATTAGGATATACCGATATGTTGGTGACTGTCGTTTGTATCGTTGGTACTGCCACATTATGTTCCAGCTTGTACTTCATCAGGTTCAAATTGGCATAATTCGTTACACCCGAAAGAACTAATGTTTTACTGTAAAGGTCAACTGACATAGCGTAGGGGTAATCTTCTACAGCGCTGCTGTTAGGTAAATATGTTTCTGTAACGCCAGCCATACCGAAGCTGTTATCGGGGCTGCCGTCGCTGTTAAAGCGCGCTACTATATAAAGATAACCTGTCAATGCACTGTCTGATGAGGCCCTTCCGCCAAACAGCAGTTTGCCGGTACTTTTTATATCCAGGAAACATGGGTAATCTCCGGGAAGGAAATGTGTCTTTACTACACCGCTGCTGCCCCAGCTATTGTCCGTGCTGCCATCTTCATTCAGTCGCAACAGGAAGCAATCGGGCACAAAGGCACTGTGATTTGCTGTATCTGTTGCTACAACACCGGCAATCAATTTCTTATCAGATTGTTCTACTATAGCATAACCATAGTTAGCATTGCCACCAAAGTTTCGGGTTACCACACCGTCTGTCCCAAAGGTAGAGTCAACACTGCCGTTGGTGTTCACACGCATCGCTGCTATGGTCCATGCTGGGTTTGAATAATAATCGCCCAATACGACAATCTTGCCGCTTTGTAACAAAGCCATACTATAGAGGTTATTATATTTAGGCACAAAGCTCTTGATAAGCATGCCTGTACCATTAAAGCTTAGATCAGGTGAGCCATCGGCATTTAAACGGCTGATCATAAATTGGGAATAATAGGCGGTATCTACGGCTGTTCCTGCCAATAATATTTTGCCATCACTTTGTACAGCTATTTGTTTCCCCGCCAGGCCGCTGTATCCTGCAGGCGGACTGATGCGTACCACTCCATCAGTGCCAAAGGTAGAATCCAGGTTACCGTCGGTTTTTACCCGCATGCACAGCAGCTTGTTTGTATATACATTGGCATATCCGGTTATCAATATTTTACCGTCAGCCAGCATCGTAGCATCCAGGCCATATGTTGTAGTGTCAACTGATAGATATGAAATTCCCTTCCCACCATGATAGCTCATATCCACAGCTCCATTTTCCAGGTATCTGTGCAGGACAATAGTTACAAGAAAGCTATGTACGGTATCGCCCATTGCAAGCAAGCGGCCATCGCCTAAGGGCATTATTTTGTAAATGCGGCTTTCACTAAGCGTCACTGCCGGTGCAGTCGTTAGGGAATCCGATACAATGCCGTTCACTCCAAAGGTGGAGTCTAAAGTCCCTATGCCGGTCTGCGCTTTCGCAACCGTGCCTATTATGGTCATAAGGAAGAGTAAAAGGGATTTCATATTAATTGTTTTTATATAAAGGTATAGTCTATATTAAATATTTTAAAATGATTCAATCATTTTTTCAATAATTATTTTTGAACAGCAATTCCGTTGATATGTTCTATTCATTTAAGGGCTTTATTCCAGTGGTTCATCCCTCTTCTTTCGTACATCCTCTTGCCGCAGTAACAGGCAATGTGGTGATAGGCAAAGACGTATATATAGGCCCGGGCGCTGCGCTGCGTGGCGACTGGGGAGGTATAGTAATAGAGGACGGCTGCAATGTGCAGGAAAGCTGCACGATACATATGTTTCCGGGGGTAACGGTGCTGCTGAAAGAAGCGGCGCATATAGGTCATGGGGCTATCATACACGGGGCTACAATAGGTCGTAATGTAATGGTAGGCATGAATGCTGTAATAATGGACGAAGTAGAGATTGGTGATGAAAGTATAATAGGTGCAATGGCTTTTATAAATGCCAATACTAAAATACCATCCCGGTCGCTGGTAGTAGGCAACCCCGGCAAGATAATAAAGCAGGTGAGCGATGAAATGATAGCCTGGAAGACCAAGGGAACCCGCCTGTATCAAACCCTGCCTAAGGATTGTTATGATAGCCTTCGGGAATGCGAGCCGCTGCGGGAAATGCCAGCCAACCGTCCAACGCAGGAGTCACTTTACGAAATCTGGAATAAGATAAAGAACGAGCAATAGACAGTGCTAAAAAAGAAAAAGGTCAGATTCCGTAGAAACTGACCTTTCTTAAAATGGGTAATCTGGGAAATTATCTAATTAAGCTTCATCAGAATTAACCAGGTCATTCACAAATTTAGCCACAGATGCTATACGTGCATGATTCAGCGCATAGTGGATAAATTTACCATCACGCTCAGTAATCACGATGTTAGCACGACGAAGGATAGCTAGGTGCTGAGACGCAACAGACTGTTCGAGACGCAGTTTCACATAGATATCAGTTACATTCATGCGTTTGTTTTCTTCCAGCAACTTCACTATTTGCTGACGCAGTTTGTGGTTAATGGCTCTCAGTGTCATTGCAGCACTTTTTACAGCCATGTAATCTAATTTAATGTGTTCGTTCGAACCCTCGTCCTTGCGAATTACCAGCGTGTTAGCTGACATTGTCGTTTCCATTTACATTAAAATTTTACAGGAGTTAAAAAATAATTACTTCTCTTATTGCTTAAAAAGCGTTAATAGACGCGGTCTATACCGCTTCGATAACAATATGCAAACATACTATAGTAAATAATATGAAACAACCTTTTAAATGCACATTCTGTTAACCTTGCGTTAAAAAAAACTTCAATAATATTTTTTAACAATAATAATTAATTGATTTTGTTTGATTTATGTGTGAAAACTTGTTTCAAATAGAAAGGTTCTGCTGTGGATAAATTGACAAAGGCTTGACACTTATATTGTTCGTATGCATACATAGCCCACGCATCTTTATCTATTAACTTATTAGGAATAATAACAGCTTTTTTAACATTATATATATTTTCTATTTGTTTGTCTGTTTCACCCGTTATTAACAGCCTGCCATTGATGCCATCTAGTAATTCTTCAAGCTCAGCCGCATGTATATGTTGTGGCTCTATGTATACTTTAAATTCTTTATCATAGGCTCCGATGAAAAATTCATTTTCTCGGGCAATGAGCATACTCAAAAAAACATCATATTCATTCAAATTGTTATACTGCTGCCATGCGAGTAAAGTGAGTTTATTATCTAATAATAAAGGTTTATCCAAGGCATAACATAAGCCCTTTGCTGTGCCCATGCCTATACGCAACCCCGTGTAAGAACCTGGACCTGCACATACTGTTATAGCGCTAAGCTGCTGCATTGCAATGTTTGCTTCACTAAGTACCCCGTCAATTAACGTATTTATTAAAGCCGACTGGTTCTTGCTGTCTTCTATAGATTTGGCTGATACGATGTGCCCATCGGCGGATATGGCTACGAAGCCATTATCAGCGGAAGTATCTATGTGTAATAAGTATGTCATGGTTTGAATGGCAAAAATAGGGTGAGCGTATTACATTTGCAGCTATGGAAAAGAAAATCGTTAATACTAATAATGCACCTGCGCCAATAGGGCCATATAACCAGGCAATACAATTCGGTAATCTGCTTTTCGTATCGGGGCAAATATCGCTGGATGCTGCTACGGGCAGCCTGGTGCAAGGTGATATAAAGACTGAAACGCACAAAGTGATGGAAAACCTGGCTGCGATACTAAAAGAAGCAGGCATGGATTTCTCAAACGTATTGAAGTCAACAATATTTCTGATGGACATGGGGCAGTTTGCACAAGTGAACGAAGTATATGGCAGCTATTTTAAAGATAATGCCCCTGCGCGTGAAACAGTGCAAGTGGCAGGCTTGCCGCGTGGTGTGAACGTGGAAATATCTGTGATAGCAGGCAAATAATAATCAACATACAGTGTGAAATACTGGAATGGAATGTGCTTAACTGTAGAGCGCATTCCATTTTTTATGATCGTTTGTAGCATAGGATATAGGACTGTAGCGGCTTTCAAATAAAAGCTAAAAATTGGGGATAGTATGTGAGTGTATATGAAGTATTCCATTGCATGTATAATGCGATATGGTGAATTGCTGTGGATACAATGAGCAGTGATAGCATTGTTTGCATGATAATCTAAAGGTTTACAGGTGATTAAATAAAATTGAGCTTTTGGGGATATGCTGTGAATGAAAGTAGTTAAGACAGCAGTGGAATGCAATTGCATCCCACTGCTATTATTCATATTGTTATTTAATGTTTTATCCTTTCTTCATTTCTTTTGCCCATGCATCTTTCAGTGTAACTGTACGGTTGAAGATGACCTTGTCAGGGGTGCTGTCTTTATCTACACAGAAGTAGCCTTTGCGCATGAACTGGAAGCGTTCGCCGGGTTGTGCTGCTGCCAAGCCGGGTTCTATGTATACCTGAGGCAGAACGTCCATAGAATCCGGATTGATGTAGTCTTTGAAATCACCTTCTTCGCTGGAAGGATCTTCTACGCGGAAGAGACGATCGTAAAGGCGGACCTCAGCTGTTTTGGCATGTGGTATGCTGACCCAATGAATAGTGCCTTTTACTGATATGCCGCTGGTATCGCTGCCGCTTTTGGTTTCGGGCAGGTATTCGCAAAGCACTTCGGTAACGTTGCCCTGCTCATCTTTATTGAAGCCTGTGCAGCGTACTATGTATGCATTCTTTAAGCGCACCATGAGACCGGGGCCAAGGCGGAAGAATTTCTTTGGTGGTTCTTCCATAAAGTCCTCGCGTTCTATCCACAGCTCGCGGCTGAAATGGAGCTTACGGCTGCCAGCACTTGCGTCTTCAGGATTGTTCTCTGAATTGAATATTTCTTCTTGTCCCTCTGGGTAATTGGTGATCACTAACTTTACCGGATCGAGGACAGCCATGACACGGTTGGCAGTTTTGTTGAGCTGCTCGCGTACGCAGAATTCTAACAGGCCTACATCTACAATGTTTTCACGTTTGGCTATACCTATGGTATCGCAGAACTGACGGATAGCCTCCGGCGGATAACCGCGGCGGCGCATACCGCTGATAGTAGGCATACGTGGATCGTCCCAGCCATTGACATGCTTTTCATTTACCAGCTGCAGCAGCTTGCGCTTGCTCATAACCGTATAGGTAAGGTTGCGGCGGGCAAACTCGTACTGGTGAGAAGGGAATATCTCCAGCTTCTCAATGAACCAATCGTAAAGCGGGCGGTGATGTATGAACTCGAGCGTGCATATAGAATGTGTAATATGCTCAATGCTATCGCTCTGACCATGAGCGAAGTCGTACATGGGGTAGATGCACCATGCATCGCCTGTGCGGTGATGGTGTGCATGCTTGATGCGGTACATGAGCGGATCGCGCAGCAGCAGGTTAGGATGTGCCATGTCTATCCTGGCACGTAATGTCTTTTCACCATCCTTGTATTTGCCGGCACGCATATCTGCAAACAGCTGCAGGTTTTCCTCTACACTGCGGTTGCGGTAAGGGCTTTCCTTGCCGGGCTCTGTGGTAGAACCTTTAGTAGCCGCAATTTCATCAGCGCTCAGGTCATCCACATAAGCAAGGCCTTTTTTGATGAGTGTGACAGCAAACTGATATAGCTGCTCGAAATAATCTGAGGCGTATAACTCATTGGCCCATTCGCTGCCGGTGCCCTGGAGCAACCATTTAATGTCAGCCTTTATGCTTTCTACATATTCAGTTTCCTCTGTTACCGGGTTGGTATCGTCGAAGCGGAGGTTGCATTTGCCATTGTATTTACGGGCCAAACCAAAGTTGAGGCAGATGGATGTAGCATGGCCTATGTGCAGGTAGCCATTCGGTTCCGGTGGGAAGCGCGTATGTATGCGGCCCCCGTTTTTGCCTTCGGCAATATCCTGTTCTATTATCTCTTCTAAAAAATTGAGTGACTTTTCTTCGCTCATAGCGCTGCAAAGGTAAATAATTATAAATGTGGTAATGTGATGGAATGCGGCAATGTGTCGGAATGTGATAGCATGCTGCAATGTCACATTTGTGGGAGATTTTTCTTTTGGGACATTTTGAGTAGCTGAAACGACTGTAAGTATTGATTTTACTGGCTTATTAAAGATTTAGTAAAAGTAACATCACTACGCAAAAACTACCCAAAAGGTTACAAAATGTCGCATTTTGATTTTAGCCATGAGTTGTAAGTCGTTAGTCAAAACTTATTAAAGGGTTTACAGTATATCAAAGAGCATTGATGTGTTCTTTGTGGGAACACACCCCTGACCCCTCTCAGAGGGAGGGGTTGTGCAAGATACTATGCGCGAGATGCGGATTCCAAATTAAGATGTCCACATTCCCGTATTTGATAATACAAGAGCTATTGCTTGATATGCAGCGCTCGTTTATGTTATTTCGACATTGCCCTGTTATGGTTGTTGGTATCGCTCATTCACGCTGCCCTCCTACATATCAACAACGGAGAAAATAATTTAGTTTTAGGATTTATGAATCGCAGTTGTAAAATGAAATAAATTGAAAACTTCCACTGCTTTGTTCTGTATTTTATTCTGCTTGTCCTGCGTTACTTCATATAAAGCGAGGCACAATGGCGTTTATAAGTTGCATGAATATGGGAATTCAAAATCTTTAAGCCACGTTAATAAACCATTTTATTTCAGGTATAGCATTGCAAATGAACAGATAAGTATTTGGTCTAATGACTCGTTGCATTATTTAGAAGAAGTATTTTGCTACACTGCACGGCTGGATAAAAAGAAGCGCCGATACTATGGAATGAATTTTCAAATTCCAGATAGTGTTACAAACAAAATTATCGGGAAATTTAATTCTTTAGGTGTACGTAAGACTCTTGTAGAAGATTCATGCTCACACTTTACAACGTGTGATGATTGTGGGCCAAAAGAATATGAATATTCCAGTTCAGGGCAATACATTCATAAAATGTGTTTTTCAGATAGAGGGTATCAAACTATGGATTCCTTTGGCAATTATATTGAGCAATGCGTGGAAGCGAATAAAAAATTTAATTTATTCATTGAACGCCTTCCTCATGGCGAATATCAAAAAAATATGGTTACATTAATCAAATAAGAAGATTACCCTAGCTATTTCACACTGTGGTTGGAATATTGCAGCGACCATGTGGGCGGCTTTCTGGTGACAAACCAGCAAGAGAAGAAGAAGATAAATGACTGGAATAAATGTGCGTAATAAATATTAGTATTGAAAACAATTTCTTTTGACATGAAATACCTCATTTACTTTATCACAATCCTGTTTGCAAATAAATGCATGGCGCAGAAAAGAGTGGATTTTAGATCATTTATTCCTAACTCATCTTTAAGAAGTTCAAATGAATCTGTTATAGAGTATCTTTTAGATACAACTGCTAACCGGTTTTTGTCACTTGCAAACGATGGCAGATCAGCTTTGCATAAAGCGATAAAAGATGGATTTGAGGAAGGTAAGCAAACAGATAGGCTTGGATCATACACTTATCCTTCAACATTGAAAAGAAGAGATCTTAATATTCAGTTTGTAAATTGGACCAACCTGTATGGCCTTGAGGACGGAGATAGTGCATGGAACAATACTGTCTTTACCTGTTTAATATTTATTCCGGTAATGATAGAAGAAATGAAAGGCGAAAGTGTGCTTACTATCTGTTTCAAAACCGAATTTGAAATTTCAGGGGATGGGCCTTTAGGTGGCAAGAGCAAAGAAGAAAAGGAATTTAGAATAAAGAAACTGAATATGTATATGGTAGACGGTAAAGAAATTAAATAACAATTGAATTTTATACTATGCTTTACAAAGACAAGCTCGAAGCACCCCGCCTCATTACACGCTTTGTGACGCAGGAAGATGTGCCTGTGTGGCTGGAGTATTGCAGTGACCCTGTGGCGACGGAATTTACCGGATTGAGTGATAAGACACCTGAAGAGATGGCGCTGGAAGTAATGAAGATAACCCTGAAAAGATATGAAGAGGGACGACTGGGCCTGCAGGCGCTGATAAGTAAAGAGACGGGCGAAATGATAGGGAAGTGCGGCCTGCTGATACAGCATGAAGTGAACGGAAAGACAGAGCTGGAAATAGGCTACCACCTGATACGCAGATATTGGGGGCAGGGCTATGCTATTGAGGCTGCACAAATGTTCAGAGATTATGCTTTTGAAAATGATATGGCGGATTCTGTTGTGTCAATAATAGATCCTTTAAACATTGCCTCTCAAAAGGTGGCATTACGAAATGGTAGAAGCTGGTGGATAAGGAAGCTACCTTCAGAGATAATATTTATTACCTGTACCGGATAACTAAAGAGGAGTGGATGGAACTGCGGGGTAAATAGAGAAATACATATATTAGCCAAGACTACCCTTATGAAAAAATTGCTACTATTAATCTTTTTAATGCCGTTTGCGCTTTATGCGCAGCAAAGCGATGAGCGCTATGAGCTAGACAGGACAATAGCACTGCCGGGGAAACATGCGGGTGGTATCTTCATGAAAGCATATAACTATACGCATGGTAATTCAGTTGATTTTTATGTGGTGAATAATGGTGCGGAGCCAAAATATGAGCAGCTGCCGGACAGCTATATGGGTAATGGTATGAGTGATATGCTGGGCTATGTAGACTTCAACAGGGGCAAAGGGTTGGTAAGGGCAAGCGGGCTATTTGTGTATGAGCCAAAGGATACTAATGGATGTATGCAGCTTGTGGTAATAGCGTGTGATGTGGAAATACGATGCGTGAAAGGCGAGGCTGATGTAACGATAACTAATTTGCGCTACTGCAATTACAAGCGTAACAGCGACCGCAGCGACGTATTGCGAATAGGCAATGCGCAGCAGCAAGAGCCAGGTAAAGGTAGGTATGAACGACTGCTGGCAAGCAATGTGTGCCCGGAAGAGATGGCAGCGCTGAAGACTTTTGTGCAAAATGCAGGTAATGAAATGCTGGACAGGATAGATGAGGGAATGGGCGGTGCACAAGGCAAGCTGAAAGAAATAGATTGGTAAATAGTTTGGCTTGTTATTTGCTTCTTGTCATCTAAATCGCTTTATGAAATATATACTACTGCTATTGTTGCTGTCATTGTGGGGCTATGGGCAGCAAAATGCCGAGGTGCCTGCTTTCTCGCGTACAGTGGCAATACAAGGTACGCATGGGAAGCGTGTTTTTTCTACTGCCATTGTTTACTGTAAGAAAAACACGAACAGGTTTTATGTGGCCAATAATGAGGCAGCGGAACATGCGCCCCTGCTGAAGCGGAAAACCCTGGGTGAAACCAAAAGGGAAGCCTTACTGGGCTATGAAAGCAGTGACAGGGATGAACAGCAAGTGATGGCTGATGCACTGATAGTATATGAAACAACAGGCGATAATAAATGCATGCAGCTACTGGCCATAAGCTGTGATGTGCGCATAGACTGCAAGTCCGGCGGTGCAGAAGTGCGATTGCAAAACCTGAGATATCATCATTTGACCAGGAATAAACCTGCCACATTAGTGCCAATCAACAATGGTGATAAAGCTATAGAAAGTGTGGGCAATTACAGTGATTTGCAGCGCAGCAATATTTGTCCTGAAGAGCTGGCTGCCATTGATAAGTTCGTAAAGACTTCAGCCAACAAGATATTGGATAATATAGCAGCAGGAATAGGTGGCAACCTGAAAGAAGTGGACTGGTAAATTATTTGCCCAAACTATTTTCTTTACGGATCACTTCCTTCACGGCTTTGTCCAGCTCCTGAGTAATGCTTGCTATGCCTTCTATTACTACCTTATTGGTGGGGTCAGTGAGATCATCATAATTGAATAACTGAACCAGGCCGAGAATGGACGCCACCGGGCCGCGCACATCATGCGCCTGCATATGTGATATTTCTTTCAGTACCTGCGATTGCTTTTTAATATGCTCTACCTGCTCGCGGATCATTTGCTGCTGCTGCCTTTTTTCGCGGGTGAGCATGCGGTTTCTTTTACTGTGCCTGCGCAAACTGCGCAATATAAATGCAATAAAGCATAATAGCAGTCCAATACTGATGATATAAATAACACGTTCTTCCTGTTTCTGTTTTTCTTTCAGCTTGCTTATTTGCAGTTCTTTGTCCTTTATGGTAAGAGCTTCATCTTTAATATCGAGTTGTCGTTTGTTTTCCAGCTCGGCAAGCTTGAGATTATTCTCGATAGAGAAAACAGAATCTTTTAAAGTAGTATATTCTTTAAGGCTGGTATATGCCTGCTGATAATTGCCTGATAAAAAGCTTGCGTTTGCGATATACTCGCTGAACTCGATAAGCGGACTTACAAAGTTGGTTGAACGACAGATAGCAGCAGCTTTTTGAAGATATTGTATGGCCTGTTGCAGGGCTGCCTGCTTACGAACGGCGGAAAGAGCCGGCAGCGTAGTATCTGTTGCCATGCTAAAATAAGCCTCACCGATATTGCCGAGATTAATGGCTATACTATTCTGGTTGTTCACTTTTTTGCTCACATCCAGGGCTAATTGCAGATAATGAATAGCACTATCGTAACGGTGCATGTGTGTGTACACGTAGCCGATATTGGACAAGTTTATCTGCACTGCATAGTATGAACCAAACTGTTTGTTGATGCCTAAAGCAAGCTTGTGATGTTCGAGCGCTTTAATATAATTACCATTTGCGTCTTCTATGATACCTATGTTGCCCAGGCAGCGTGCAATGCCAGGTTTATTGTTGGCCTGCTTATACAGATCGAGCGCCTTGTGATAATATTCCGCTGTTTTTTTATAATCCTTTTGTTCGAGATAAATAGAGCCGATATTCTCATTGATGATAGCCATATTAGCCAGCACATGTGCGGTCTCATAAATTTTTAAAGCTCTGAAATTGTATTCGAGCGCCTCAGTGTATTTACCTAAAGACATGTAGGCTAATGCAAGATTGGAAGCGGTGGCTGCGATATCTGTCTGGTTATGCAGGGTTTGAAAAATCTGTAATGCTTTCAGCTCATGCTCAATTGCTTTGTTATGATCTGCGCGATTATGATAATTGGCACCAAGATCGGCATTTGCGAGGGCTATACCTTTTTGCCAATGCAACTGCTCGGCAAGCTGCAAGGTTTGGGTGGCATATTGTAAGCCTGTATCTGTATTGATATTGGCGTAAATGAAAGCAAGCTGCTCCAGCAATTTAGCCTTATTGGTATCGGGGGACGCATGACTGAGCTCTCGTTTAAGAGAGTCTGTAATAGCAAGCTGAGACTTCTGTGCATTACCCAAAAGCGGCAACAACAGCAATAAAAAAAGGAAAGGGTTCTTCAATAGACAACTAAAATTTTTGAACAATATAGTAAATAATGCTTGCAGCAGGAAATAAATGCAGGTCTAATGACCCCTAAAGGGGACGAGAACAGATGAGAATAAGAATCATTATATTTGTTTTATACCTAACAACCGCCCTTATGTTACCAATAAGCCGCATTGCATTCATTTGTCTTTTACTATTCCTGCCATTTATCGTAAACGCGCATGTAACATCGTTGAAACAACAGGGTGACACAATGAAACATAAGAAACAATCATTTATTAAAAATTGCGAGGTAGGGATAGGTATTGGCCTTAGTTCTAATACAATACCTGGAAACACGGGTTATAAGCACAAAGAAGAAAAGGTGGCAGCCATAAGACTGGCAAAGAGTATAGGGCAGCACTACCAGGCAGGTGTGGAACTGAGCTTCGTGAATATGGGCTATGCACAGGCAGGAACCATAAACGCGTGGAGAGGGTTGAGCGTGGTATATACCGAGCGTATATATGGAAAGCCGACTATACCCCTGTGTCTATTTGGGAACTATATGTTTCATGTTGGGTACTCTACTTTTTATGCAGGAGTTGCTGCAGGCTATATGTGGACCGTTCTTAACTATAGCGCCGAACAGGTAAAGACGGAAAATAATGCATCGAGCTTTGTGATAGGAGGGCAGGTGGGTTATCAATATCTGCTGGGAAAACATTTTTCACTAGCAGCAGTTGCCAGTCTGCGGTACTGCAATTTGCAGACCCTGCATGAGAATAATACTTATAAGGCGACCTCTATTTTTTATTACCCGATAACAGTGGGGGCGAGCTACCTGTTAGGCAGGAAGTAGATAATGTGCTATTATTGTAGGACTGAACATTTTATACAAATTACAAAAGTCCGATTCGTGAAATATAGTATCATACTCTTCTTTGGATTATTTATTGCCGTGCTGCAATGTAAAGCTCAAAAAGATAAATGTGCGCCATGCGGGGAGTGGAGAAGAAAAGTGAAGGTGCTGCTGGATTTTGAATTTGATGAGCTGATAGAAAGAAAGGCAGCTATGCCCACCACAGTACACAGCATGGCACATGAGGCGCCACCCGATACGCTACGGCCCGGGATGCCCTATGCTGAAAGAGGAAGATATGTGGATGAGAGCAATGTAGTGATGGTAGACGCTAACATACTGCGCTACAAAATAGACAAGAACGACCAGGATATAGACATAGTGCTGCAAGACCCTAAGACAAAGGAAACGATGGTGGCACGTATACCGCAGCCCTGCTGTGAAGACCTCGCGCGCAACACAGCATTGCAAGACAGATATAAGCTAATAAGAACCTGGTTTATAGACAGTGTGGCACATGGCAAAATATCGAACAAATTTAGAAAGGCACCAAAGAACACACCTTACAGAGTAGTGGGCGTGCCGTTCTGGGATGCATTTGATGATGCTGAACGAGGAAAGGGCGGCGCTGCACCTAACTTTCGGTCCATACACCCTGTGCTGGATTTTGTGACCTCTTATGGCAGTGTAGTGCATCCTGTGAAGAAGCAGGCAATACGGCGGGTGATACAGTAAGTGGCGTTCTACGCTATAATACTACCACGAAGTGTCATTATTCATTACTTTTATGCTCTCTTTTAAAGCATTATGAGCGATAATATGAAACGCCCGATAAGGGTGCTGGTGGCAAAAGTGGGCCTGGACGGACATGACCGCGGAGCCAAGGTGGTAGCTACGGCGCTACGCGATGCAGGTATGGAAGTAATATATACCGGCCTGAGACAAACCCCTGAGATGGTGGTAAATACAGCATTGCAGGAAGATGTGGACGCGATAGGCATCAGCATACTAAGTGGTGCGCACATGACCGTATTTCCTAAGATAGTGGAGCTGATGAAGGCTAAAGGGCTGGATAATGTGTTGCTGACAGGCGGTGGTATTATACCGGAAGAAGATATGCAGCAACTGTACAAGCTGGGTGTGGGTAAACTGTTTGCACCGAGTGCTCCCACTACAGATATAGCAGAATATATAGAACATTGGACAATAGAGCATCGCGGTGAACTATTTAACTAAATAAAACCATAGAAATAAGCATACATGTACCAGACAATACTGACCTCACTGGAGAATGGAACGATGGTGATCACCATTAACCGCCCGGATAAAATGAATGCACTGAACAAAGATGTGATAGAAGAGCTGGGCAAAGCACTGGATGAAGTATATAACAACGCAGCCATAAAAGCAGCAATAATAACAGGGGCAGGTGAGAAAGCATTTGTAGCCGGCGCTGATATATCTGAATTCTCAGCACTGAACGTAGACGGCGGCATGGCGTTGGCGGCTAAAGGTGCCAAGCTGGTATTTGACAAAATAGAAAATGCGCCAAAGCCTATAGTAGCTGCGGTAAATGGCTTTGCGCTGGGTGGTGGTTGTGAGCTGGCTATGGCCTGCCATTTCCGTATAGCGAGTGAAAACGCAAAATTCGGTCAGCCGGAAGTGAACCTGGGGCTGATACCGGGCTATGGCGGTACGCAACGCATGACGCAACTGATAGGTAAAGGCAAGGCTATGGAACTGATGATGACCGGTGATATGATACCTGCAGACGAAGCAAAGGCACTGGGCCTTGTGAACCACGTAGTTCCGCAGGCAGAGCTAATGGCAAAAACCAGGGAAATAGTGCAAAAAATACAGGGGAAAGCGCCAATTGCGGTATCAAAAATAATTTTATGTGTGAATGAGGCCGCAAGGGGTGAAAATGAAGGTTTTGCCAATGAAATCAAGCGTTTCGGGGAGTGTTTTGCTACTGAAGATATGGTGGAAGGGACTACCGCGTTCTTAGAAAAAAGAAAAGCTATTTTTAAAGGAAAATAATTTTTATATCTTCAACGCTAAATTTTACCTACATGCGTATTAGAGTTACCCGCGCAATAGTTGCTTTGTTGTCCTTACTGGCAGTAGCACCCTCTGCAAAAGCGCAGGATGCTGCCAACGTAGAACCTCATGGTTTTTCTTTCGGAATGAAATTCGGAATGTCTGACCTGTGGGGCGATGTAGGTACACAAACTGTTGTAGACCACTATACGAACAATAAGTATTGGGATAAGCCACAATTCATGGGTGGTCTGTTTTTCCGCTACAGCGTTCATCCTGCATTTAATATCAGGTTGAATTTCAACTATGGAACATTGTTTGCTACGGATGAGTGGAACACGCAGAAAGCCAAGAAAGCAAGCAACGACCAGAGCGACTATGTGCAACGCTATACCCGCTTTGCGGATATACACGACAATGTGTGGGAAGGTAGCCTGACCTTTGAAATAGATCCGCTGCGATTGGGTAGCTACACTAGCAGAGGCGCACGCAGAGCAGGGCAGCCGTATTTGTTAGCGGGTATCGGTTATTTTCACTTCCAGCCATATGCAACTTATACAAACAAAGAAACTAAAGTATCGCAGTTAGTAAATATTTATGACCTGCACCTGGAAGGCGATGGATGGAACATTCCTAACGCGCCTGCCCGCTACAGCCTGTGGCAAATGGAAATACCGCTGGGCGTAGGATATAAAATTGATATTGGCGAGCACCTGAACATAGGTCTGGAATATGAATACCGTATGACCATGACTGACTACCTGGACGGCGTGAGCAATACGTACATTGATCCTAAGTACTTTGATATGAACCTGACACCTGATAAAGCTGCCATTGCAAAAGATATGTATGACAGAACATGGGTGAACGGCATCAACAAAAATGGCATACCTGCAGGCACACCAAGAGGTAATCCGTCAGTAAATGACTCTTACTCTACTATTTCGCTGGTTTTCTTCTGGAAATTCAAGACACGTGAAGGCAACTGGTGGGAATAAATAAGAAAATAATATTATGATAATACAGAGCGGTACTTGATACCGCTCTTTTTATATGAAGCCGACAGATATATGAAAGGATTAGTACGCAGAGAAATGCTGAAAGTCAGAATAAAGCGCTATTTTCAATCCCCAACTTTATAAGCGAATATGTTTGCATATCTTGAAGGAGCACTTACTTATAAGTCTCCGTCATTACTATACATGTCTGTAAACGGTGTAGGTTATGAGCTGCAGATAACCCTGCAGACCTATAGCAAGATACAGCAGAAAGAGAGCTGCCGGCTGTACACGCACCTGCAGATACGCGAGGATGCGTGGGTATTATATGGTTTTGCAGATGAGCAGGAACGATTGACCTTCAGACAGTTATTAGCCATAAGCGGTGTAGGGGCTGCAACAGCCAGGATCATACTTTCGTCGCTCACGCCGGAAGAGCTTGCGAGAGCTATAGCAAGTGAAGATGCCCGCACATTAGAAAAAATAAAAGGTATTGGAGCAAAAACTGCCCAGCGCATCATATTGGAACTGAAAGGCAAGCTTTTTGGGGCAAAAAGTGCTGATTTACTGCATGTAGTGCACAATACAACGGAAGAAGATGCGTTAATTGCATTAGTGAATCTTGGTATCAGCCGGGCGGTAGCCGAATCAGCCATTAAGAAAATTGGTAATACCTCTTCCCTTACTGTGGAAGAATTAATAAAACAGGCGCTACGTGTGTTGTAAACACAAACCAGAATAAGTGTGAAGGGTAAAAGTAACTTTGGATATAAAATATTAGTTTTTATAGCGCTGGTAGTGGCTATAGCGCATGCTGCTGCCCGCGAGCGCAAGCCGTTTGATTATGATGATCCCGATCCGGACCCGCAAACGGACAGTCCTGCAACGGCAGGCAACAAACCGGTGGACAGTGCCCACCTGCTGCGATTTCCCCTAAAAGATAAACTGAACAGCCCTCTGCCAGACAATCAACCATCGGGCATGGACCTGCAGGACCCGCCGAATATAAAGCAAACGGTGACTTATGACCCTGATAGCCAGCAATATTACTTCAACAATAAGATAGGCGATGACTACCTGCATGAGCCTACCTCCATGACCCTGGACGAGTATATGAGATACCAGGGCGCTAAAGATGAGCAAAGCTACTGGCAACGCAGACTGGATGCGCTGACGCTTTTTAATAAAAAGCCTGAACTGCCGCAGATGTACAAAGAAGGCATCTTCGATCGCATATTTGGCGGCAGTAACGTATCAGTAAAGCCACAAGGTAATGTGGATGTAACCTTTGGCGGTAACTGGCAGAATATAAAGAACCCGACCCTGGTGCAACGCGCTCAGAAATATGGCATCTTCAACTTTGACATGCAGATGAACATAAACCTGGTAGCGACGGTGGGGGATAAGCTGAAACTGAACATAGCTCAGAACACTAAGGCAACTTTTGACTACCAGAATATGCAAAAGCTGGAGTATACAGGTAAGGAAGATGAAATAATAAAGAAGGTTGAGGCAGGTAATATAAGTTTCCCTTTGAAGAGCAGCTTGATAACAGGTGTACAATCACTATTCGGGCTGAAGACGCAGTTACAATTTGGTAAGCTATGGATAACAGCAGCAATAGCCCAGCAGAAATCTCAGCGTAAGAGCCTCACCATACAAGGAGGATCACAAACGCAGCAGATAGCTATAAAAGCAGATGCCTATGAAGAGAATAAGAACTTTTTGCTGGCACAGTACTTCCACGATAACTATAACAATGCACTGAAAGATTACCCGCTCATCAACTCGCTGGTAACGATCAATAAAATTGAAGTCTGGATAACTAACCGCACAGGTACTACCACTGGTGTAAGAAGTGTGGCCAGCTTTATGGACCTAGGTGAACATAATCCATACCAAACCAAATTTCTGGATGGGTCTGGTCCTGTGTTACCAGACAACAGGTCGAACCAGCTATATAAAGACCTAAGTGATCCAGCAGCCCGAGGTACTGACATACACTCATTTTTGAGTAACAGGCTAAACTTGCAAGAAGGACCAGACTATTGGATAACTACCTCACGCCAGCTAGCACCTTCAGAATTTACTTTTAATCCGCAATTGGGTTATATCTCATTGAATACGCAACTAAACCCTGATGATGTGCTAGGTGTGGCATATCGATATACTTATAAAGGCCAGGTATACCAGGTGGGTGAATTTGCTGAAGATCTGCCACCTGATACTACCAACTCGAGAGTGCTGTTCTTGAAAATGCTAAAAAGTAAATCGAACACACCAACACTGCCTATATGGCAACTGATGATGAAAAACATCTACGCGCTGGGTGGCCTGGGTGTGACGAAAGACAACTTTGTGCTAAACGTAATGTACCAGGACCCGGGAGGTAGTGAAAAACGCTATCTGCCGGAAGGGCCGCAGGCAGGCGTACCACTGATATCATTGCTGAACCTGGATAAACTAAACTCCCAGAACCTGCCACAACCCGATGGTATTTTTGACTTTGTAGACGGTATAACCATTAATACGCAACAGGGGAAGATAATCTTCCCGGTACTGGAGCCATTTGGTAAGGACCTGGCACCCGCATTAGGAGGTGATAAAACACTGCAGAAAAAATATTTGTACCAGGTGCTATATGACTCCACCCGGACAATAGCCCTGCAGTTTCAACAAAACGACAGGTATATACTGAGAGGCTCTTACAAGTCGTCATCGTCATCTGAACTGTTCCTGGGTGGCTTTAATATACCGCAGGGGTCAGTAACCGTGACAGCTGGTGGTACAAGACTGGTGGAAGGAACAGACTACCAGATAGACTATGGCCTTGGGCGCCTACGAATATTGAATACAGGTATCCTTAATTCCGGCATTCCCATAAACGTACAATATGAAGATAACAGCACCTTTGGTTTCCAGCAGCAAAACTTTATGGGTGCGCGATTTGACTATTACCTGAACAAGAAGCTGACGCTGGGCGGTACCTTCATGAGGCTGACGGAAAGGCCATTTACCCAAAAAGTAACTTTTGGTGACGATCCGATCAGAAACACTATGCTGGGCATAGATGCCAACTACCAATCTGAATTCCCGGCATTGACAAAAGCATTAGACAAGCTGCCTGTTTATTCTACCTCTACGCCATCATTCATCAACGCGAGCGGTGAAGTGGCAAGCTTGCTACCGGGACATGCAAAGCAAATAAATGCACTGGATAAAGAGGGATCGGTATATATAGATGACTTTGAAGGAACCACCAGCACTTATGACCTGAAGCTGCCTGCCATATCATGGACACTAGCTTCTACACCTGTAGATGCAAGGAACAGGGCAGGAACCTTACTATTTCCTGAGGCTACGCAGGATAATCAGCTAACTTATGGCATGAACAGGGCGCTATTGGCCTGGTACTTTATAGAACCAACGCTGGAAGATGCTACTGCGGGCATACCGGCTTATGTAAAAAATGATTCGAACCAACACTATGTAAGGTTAGTGCAACAGATAGATGTGTTTCCACAAAGAACAGTAACCTCACTGCAAAATGCGCTTAGTACACTTGATGTAGCATTTTATCCGAAGCAGAGAGGGCCCTACAACTTTGATGCAACCAATATAGATCCGAGTACAGGGGAACTGCTAAATCCGCAAAGCCGCTGGGGTGGCATTATGCGACCGCTGGATAATACTGACTTTGAACAAAGTAACGTAGAGTACATTCAGTTCTGGATAATGGACCCATTCATTCATAACCCGAACGCGAAGGGCGGCTCTTTGTACTTTAACCTTGGTAATGTATCAGAAGATGTGCTGAAGGATTCGAGAATGTTCTTTGAAAATGGTATTCCGAGCCCGAAAGATCTGACGAAACTTGATAATACGGTATGGGGCTATGTACCAAAATTTGAACAGCAAATAACAAGAGCTTTTGATAACGACCCTGCAGCGCGTGCCATACAAGACGTAGGTTATGATGGATTGAATGACGATGAAGAAAAAACATTTTATGCTCAATATCTGAAAGAGCTTGGAGCAAGGCTTGGTACCACTTCACCTGCTTATCTCGCGGCATTGGCCGACCCTGCAAATGATGACTATCATTACTATCGCGGTGCTGACTATGACCAGGTGAACCTGAGTATATTGGGCAGGTATAAGAAATTCAATAATCCGCAGGGCAATTCACCTATTACTGATCCTAACGCCGTGTATTCATCTGCCGCTACGACATTACCTGAGTCAGAAGATATAGATCGTGATAATGCGCTGAATGAATCAGAAGATTATTATCAATACCGTGTAGACCTGTCACCGGCTACTTTGCAGGTGGGTACTAACTATATAGTAAACAAACAATCAAGCAATGTGAAGCTGCCTAACGGCAGTTACGAAAATGAAGACTGGTACCAGTTCAAAATTCCTATCCAGGAATACTCTCATAAGGTGGGCAGTATATCGGACTTTCGTTCTATACGTTTCATACGTATGTTCCTGAATGGCTTCCAGGACAGTGTGATACTGCGCTTTGCAACACTGGAACTGGGCCGTAATCAATGGCGCCAATACCAATATTCATTACAGACACCGGGCGAAAATGTACCACAACAAAATGTACCTACTACCGATGTGACTGTAACATCAGTAAGTGTGGAAGAAAACAGCGAGCGTACACCAATCCCTTATAAGATACCGCCAGGAGTTAACAGACAGCTTGCTGCAGTGTCAAACGGGCAAACTGTAGCGCTGAATGAACAGGCGTTATCTATGAAGGTGTGTACACTAAGTGACGGTGACGCACGTGGTATATATAAAGAAGTTGATGTAGATATGCGCCAGTTTGACTACCTGCGCATGTTTGTACATGGTGAGTCAGTGCCGGGATCTGCGCCTATAAAGGATGGAGATCTGAACGCATTCATACGTATAGGTAGTGACTATACTACTAACTATTATGAATACCGTGTACCTATAGCTGTGACCCTACCGGGCACTACAGATGAAACCCTGATATGGCCGACAGCTAACTACTTTAACATAACGCTGAATGACCTGATAAATGCCAAGCTGGAACGCGATAAGAAAGGTGTGCCTACATACGTGCCATACCAGACAAAAGATCCGAATGGCTACACGATCGTAATATTGGGTAACCCTAACCTGGGCGATGCCAAAAACATAATGCTGGGGATA
>JBQCEX010000110.1:0-2479 GCA_051959855.1 Flavipsychrobacter sp.
GCTTATTTTGATTGATTCCATGCACGGAACAGACATGTTGTTTTTTGTCAGTAAATCGTAAATGACATATACCTCATCGTCATTAGCGAAAAGGGCCTTTATGTCATTCTTTACAACGATATCGGTAGCAGGGTTTGCTGCATGTTCTAGCAGCATTTGAATAAATTGATCTGCGCTCTGATAGTTGACCATACCGTAAAACTTAAAATCATTTTTTACACACTTGCGAATTAGCTCATAATCTTTTTGCGCTACGGCAGTAATATAGCTAGCGGCTAATGATTTATTTTGTTCGGTGGTTATATTTTCAATAGTGGTATTCGCTGGGCCATTATTTATTGCTGAAATGCTATAGATAGTTCCTTTTAATGCTGCGTTGCACGCATCAGCTGGTATGGGCTGCTCTGATTCAATGTCTGCCAGCTCATTCGTCAGGCTGACTGTAACGTTTTTTATACCTGATATTCCTGCCAGGCGGTCATGTACAATTGTTACACAGCCATCACATGTCATTCCCGATACTTTGAAAGTTTGTTTCATGATAAACAATTTAGAGCAGTAAAGGTATTTGTGTTGACAGTCGTGACTATTACAGAATTTATAGAATTAGTTTCAAAATTTTGCGATAACGGGAACAGGGGGCATTAATAGATGCTCTTTATCTTGTTCAGAAGATCATCTAAGCCTAAAAGTTCTGCTGCTGTGGCTACGGCAGTGATACTGACGCCTAATACACCGTGCAAATTGGAATTTTGGCCAGTGAGGAGGAGATTGGGAATACGGGTACGTGTACCAATGTTTGTTTCGTTGGGATGATTTATATCCTTTAGAATACCATATAGAGAGCCTTCGGGTGTTGCGGTATAGTCGCGGTAGGTGAGGGGAGTGGAGATGCTTTGAGCAAGGATATTTCCTTTTAGCGCGGGGAGGCGGGTATATACTTTATTCAGCAAGATCTCCGCTTTCTGTTGCTTGAATTGTTCATAGTCAGCGCCGCGGTTATGCTCATCGCCGGCGCGATTGTATGTATTTGCCCATTGCTTTACTTCATCATAATGCATGTAGCAGAGAATGGACAAGCTTTTCGCATAGCCGGGGTCGTTGCTGTCTTCTGTAAAATAGAGGGCATAGCTTTGCGGCCAATCAGCAGGCTTGTAGTTGATGGACTGCCATACATCATGGCTGGTATGCCAGTAGGTATTATAGTTCTGGTGTGCTACAGTGGCAGGTTTGAGCACAAGGTTCAGTGTGTAGGCTGAGATGGTCTGCGGTAAATTGTTTACTCTATTTCGGTAGATGGGACGCAATAGAGAACTGTCTGTTAATGACAAAAGATTTTTAGGAGCAATGTTGCTGATGAAATATTTTCCATAGAAACGTTCACCTGAATAAGCCTCGGCATAAGTGAGTGAGCCATTTTCTTCATGAAGTTTAGTTATCTCAGTGTTTCTACGAATGACACCGCCATGCTTGTGTAATTCCTGTCCCAGTAGCTTTGCTATTTGAGAGCTGCCAGGCAATACCTTATGCGCACTATGCACATAGCTGGCTGCAACTACCGCATGCATGTGAAAAGGAGTTTGGCCTGCTACACCGGCATAAAGCATATTGTTGCCGGCAAGTACCTGTTGCAAGAGCTTATTGCCGGTAATATGCTGTAGCGTATGGGTGATTTCCATACTGCTCACCGCTGTTTTTTCAGCAATGGAACCATTACGCAGCCGATACAGAGGGAAGCGATCGCCAATGTCTTCTACTGTTTTAATGTATTGTTGCAGTGATGACTTCTCTTTCGGGAAATAGGGGAGTAACTGCTCTATGAAATTTTCATTACCTATAGCATGCGGATAGCTTATTTCTTCTCCTGCAAAAGCAATCCGGTCAAAGCCATTAGGATCTAATGGCTTTAGAGATAGCTTATCCATTATACCGGCATATTTAAAGATATGCCAAAGCGTGTGCCCTTCGCCCAGGCCACCTATATAATGCACGCAGCTGTCAAATATAGTTTTGCGTACGGCGTAGGTTTGCAGGCAGCCTCCTATTTGCTTGTCTCTTTCCAGCAGGCATACGCTCATGCCTTCTTTAGCAAGCATTACGGCAGTTAACAAACCGCCAAGTCCGCCGCCGACAATAACTACATCATATTGAGCAGATGAGCTGTTGATAATGCGGAGATTTAAGTGAGGTTATTAATCAGCTTTTTCCAGCATCATTTCCTTTATATCGGCCATAATGCGTTTGGCTATGTTGCCGGCAGTAGTTTCTGTGCCGCTTTCAGCATATATTCTAATGATGGGCTCTGTATTGGATGTACGCAGGTGTACCCAGTCATTATCAAATTCTATGCGGAGGCCATCTTCTGTATTTATAGGCTGCTTTTTGTATTTATCTTTTATCTGTTTGAAGACTTTTTTGACATTGACTTCCTGGGCCAGCTCTATTTTATTCTTTGAAATAAAATAGTCAGGATAAGTAC
>JBQCEX010000111.1:0-3325 GCA_051959855.1 Flavipsychrobacter sp.
AGAGGCAATAGTAAACAGCCTGAATATCCCTTCAAAAAAGCTGCTGGAAAGGGCTGGGTTCAGCAATGATGCTTTCTTTAAAGACTATCTGCACCATGAAGGGAAATATATGGATGTGAATGTGTATTCCCTGCTGGCTGAGTAGATGTGCCGCCCGTAAGCAGGCGACGTATTATCGTTTCCCTGTTAAAGTAAGTCTAATTAACTTTTGTATATAAAGCCGTTTGATACTTTCATGCTTCACAAAAACCAGCATGAATGAAAAACTACATTACACTTGTATTGGCTATCGTTGCCTGCGGCTGCAAACATGCAGCTACAAAAACTGAACAAGCGCCTGCAACAGAAAGATATGTTACCACAAAAATGTATGCGCCGAGCGTGGGGGATACGTTTTTTGTTTCAGTAAGTGTGCCGACCAACTATGACAGGCAAAAACGTTACCCGGTTGTGTATGTCTTAGATGCCAACCTGTATTTCGATATACTTGCGACCACTTTAAACAAGTATAGTCCTGTTGGCCTGGCACCTGAGGTTATATTAGTAGGCATTGGCTATAAAGATTTTCAGACCATGGATTCGCTGCGTGACAGAGACTATACTTATCCGGCAGCAATGCCACAGTATGAAATGAGTGTTAGCGGCGGCGCTAACAAGTTCCTTTCTTTCATTAGTGGCCAGCTGATGCCGGAGGTGGACAAAATGTATCCGACAGATACAGCACATAGAGTTTTGATGGGGCACTCACTAGGCGGGTATTTTACTGCCTATGCCCTATTGCAGCAGCTACAGGGAAAATACACTGGTTTTAGCAGCTATATTGCCGCCAGCCCTTCTGTTGTTTTTGACAAATGCTATTGGTTTGACCAAATGAAAAACCTGGGACAGCAGGCAGCAAACAAAAACCTTAAAGCCTATTTTACATTTGGCGGCCTTGAAGATGATGAGAACAAGGATGAACCGGAAGAAATGAACAGCAATGAAGTATTGACTCAATCAAACTCTTTACTAGCCAACAAGCTGAGCTTTAAAACTGAGCTATTTTCTAACCTCGGGCATATGGATGCACAAATGCCTGCTTTCATAAAGGGGTTGCGCTGGGTTTTGAGTGATGGTAAGTGAATGCGTTAGTGCAAACAGGGCTTGATCTCCCAAAAAATGTTCCATTGTAACATTTTTTTGTATTTGGGAGATTTTGTGCGGCGGAATTGGCTGAAAGCATTGTCTATACTGGCTTATAATGAATTTAGCAAAAGTAACATTGATGGGCAAAACCGGACAAAAATGTCGCAAAATGTCTCATTTTTTGGGCATGGGATATTCGTGATCACGGGGAGGACATACTCCTTACCTCTCTCAAGAAGGAAATGTTATGTGGGTTTACAGTAAGTCAAAGAGCGGCGTGCTATGTGTTGGCATAGTAGATGCAAGTTACTATCGCAAATAGGTGTTAGCAAATAATGATATCCACATTTTAGGAAATGCGGCAATGTGATGATAAATGTTGTACTAGTATATCACGTGTGTTGAAATGACACAGAAAAAAAATTATGGTAAACCGATTGATTGCATATATATTTGCAACCAGTTGGTTTATTATTTGCATTATTGGAGATACCATGCAGGTATTGTCTAAATAAGGTGACTTAGTAAATTCAGCTTTAAAAAATCAGTTATTAATGAGAAGAGATGTATTTCAGGCTATTGCTGACCCTACGCGCCGGGCCATTATAGCATTGATAGCAATACAGGCGATGTCGCCCAGCGCTATTGCCGAGCATTTTGATGTGAGCAGGCAGGCCATTTCAAAACACATGAAAATACTGACTGAGTGTGAGCTGGTAAAAGCTGAGCATCAAGGGAGGGAAATATACTACCAGCTTGAAATAAATAAATTGAAAGAAGTAGACAAGTGGCTGGAGCAGTACCGCAAGATATGGGAGACACGCTTCAATCAACTAGACAAGCTATTATCAACCATAAAAAAAAAGAAAAAATGACTAGCGATCTTTTATTTGATTTTTCGGTAAATAAGGAGACAAAAACAGTTCACATTTTGCGTGAGCTTAATGCCCCTCTTGAACTTGTGTGGGATGCATGGACAAAGCCTGAACTGCTGGACCAATGGTGGGGGCCTGATCCCCTGTGTGTCGAAAACAAAGTATATGAACTTTGTACCTGGCGGGCAACGGTTTTTTGCCATGATAATGCCGGGAAGACCGGAGCGGTGGCTGGTTCAAAAGTACATTTCCATCAGCCCGAAAACCCATTTCAGGATGCTGAGCATTTTTGCGGACAAAGATGAAAATCTTGAATTGCCTGGCTCTGAATGGGACCTGAGCTTCAATGAAGAAAGCGGGATCACAAAAGTGAGCATTATCATTACCAATGAATCGCTTGAACGCATGGAACGACTGATAGAAGGCGGCTTCCTGGAAGGCTTTAGTAAGGGCCTGCAACAGCTGGATGAATTGCTACAGCAATCGATGAACAAGTAAGCGCAATGATTAATTGCAGATAAAAATCAAGTAAACCAGTAACTAAAAACGTATAATAATATGAGGAAAATAATTTCATTCATGCACCTATCGCTTGACGGTTTTGTGGCGGGGCCTAATGGGGAAATGAACTGGATAAAAGTAAACCAGGAAATTTTTGATCATGTAGAAAAGCGGATAAGCAAAACTGAGGCTGCACTATATGGCCGTACAACCTATGAGATGATGCAAAACTACTGGCCTACTGCAGGTGACAAACCCGGTGCGAGCAAGCATGATATAGAGCACTCAAAATGGTATAAGGGAGCTCACAAAATTGTGCTGTCAAAAACAATGAAAGGCAAAGAGCTATCTAACACAACCATTATAAGTGATAACCTGGCAGAACGAATAAATGAAATAAAACAACAGCCCGGAAGTGAGCTATTAGTTTTTGGCAGCCCGACAGCGACCCATGCACTTATTGAACAGAACTTAATAGATGGATACTGGCTATTTGTTAATCCAATCATTCTTGGGCAAGGTATTCCTTTGTTCACAGGCATTAAGGACAAAATAAAATTGAACCTATTAAGTACCCAGCAATTTAGCAGCGGGGTAACTGAATTGAATTATACCGTGGACAGGTAGAAATAACTAACAATATAAAAGCCGCTTCCAGCGGCTTTTATATTGCCTATAGACTTGCAATATCCTCTGCCACCAAGTTAAGCTTATCAGATAGTTGGTGGCCGCCGGTTTCAAGCTCGCGGAAGGTTGCCCAGGGAATTTTTTGTTTGTAATGCTGCAGATGATCAAATGGTATCTCCTGATCATCGCAAGCATGG
>JBQCEX010000112.1:0-2728 GCA_051959855.1 Flavipsychrobacter sp.
CACCTATGATAAAGCTGCTAATGACAAAGACTCGAGCTACTGGACGGGCAGCAGACCAATACCACTGGAAAGTGACGAAAAGCATGACTATGTAATAAAGGATAGTATAAGGCTGAGAGAGCAGGACCCTAAATACATTGACTCTATGAGAAAGGTTGGGAATAGGGTAAAAGCCGGACAAGTATTTATCTATGGCCTTGAACAAACTTTAAAAGGCAGTAAAGACGTTATTAAAACAAACTCAATACTAGCAGGGGTTATTAACTACAATACCATAGAAGGTGTGAATGTAGCACCTAAGGTGCTATGGACGCATACAATAGATTCGCAGAAAGCAATAGAAACAAAGCTTGGTGTTAGATATGGTTTTGCCGATACCCGACTGAACGCCATACTGCGGACCAGCTATACACAGGAATCGAAAACATGGGAAGGCAGAACCTGGACATTGGGCGCAGAAGGTGGCAAGTATGTATTCCAATTCAATCCGCAAAATCCTATACCGGAATTATATAACAGCATCTCGACACTGTTTTACAACCAAAACTACCTGAAGCTATATGAACGCTGGACGGCGGGATTTTTTGTGAACAGAGATTATGCTAATGGTTTTAACTGGAGCTTGCATGCATCATGGCAAAGGCGCAACCCACTAGAGAATACATCTTTCTACACCTTTGCAGGCGGGGGTAAAGATAAACTGACACCTAATGTGGCTGACCTAAACCCGGAACTAACAGACAATACAAGCTGGGAAAAGCATGACGCAACGCTGATAAATATTGCGCTGAGCTATAAGCCGGGCTATACCTATATACAAGGACCAGAAAAGAAGATACCTATTGGCAGCAGGTGGCCAAGGTTTACACTGAACTATGAGAAGGGCATTCCGAATATACTGAACAGTAAAGTTGATTTTGATAAATGGCGATTTGCCGTAGAGCAGGATGTGCGCCTGAAACTATTTGGTACATTGTCTTACAATATAGCAGCAGGTGGCTTTTTAAACAGCAATTATGTGAGCATACCCGACATGATGCACCTGAATGGTAATGAGGTAGCTGCCGTACCGCTGGGTTTTTACCTGCACGGTTTTGAACTAGCACCCTATTACAAATACAGCAATACAGCACCACTGTATGGTGAACTGCACCTGGAATATAACCTGCAAGGACTGCTGACCAATAAAATACCTGTACTAAGGCAAGCCGAATGGCATGCGGTGACAGGGACTAATACCTTTTATGCATCAGCTGATAACTACTATACGGAGGTATTTATAGGTATAGATAATATAGGGCTGAAAACATTGCGAGGATTCAGAATAGACCTTGTACAATCATGGGACAACTATAATCATAGAAATACTGCTTTCCGCGTAGGCTATCAGCCTAAAGGGATTGTGCGTGTAAAGGTGAATAAGGACGAATGGTAGTTGTTGGCCGTAATAGCTAATGGTCAGGCATCCAATAAATGCGGTCGCTCTCTGTATGTTTTCAAAATAAATCCACCAAATAAAGTGTTGGCCCATGCAAACCAGGACCGCGTATATTTTGCAGGATTGTCTTTGTTAAAAGACTCATGCATGAAGCCGGTACCGGCATGAGTGGTTCGCAGCATCTTAAGACACGATTTTATTTCCGCATTATTGCGACTGGTGAGGCCACGCATAATGATACTCATGGGCCAAATCATATTTTCGCCGACGTGTGGACCGCCGATGCCTTCGGCGGATGTGCCTGAATAAAAGAAAGGGTTGCTATTGCTAAGAACATAGTTTCGTGTACGCAAATAAATTTCATCGCTTTCCATCTCCGGAATTAAATAACTTAACGAAAGGAGCGAAGGAATATTCGCATCATCCATCAAGTTATAGCTGCCGAAACCATTTATTTCGTAAGCATATACTTCTCCAAATTGCTCGTGCCTAACGATCGCATTATTCTTTAAGGCAGTCGCAATGTCGTCAATTAGTTTTTCCAGGCCAGGTATTGGTTCTTTATTTAAAGCTGCCAAGATCTCTTGCCGTTGCTTTAATGAAGTAAGCGCGAAAAAATTAGCAGGGATATTGTAGGAAAATAAGGTAGCATCGTCACTTGGGCGAAAAGCGGAGCAGATGAGCCCGTTAGGATTAACAGGATACCCATAGCCGTCCATTGGCAAACTATCGGAAGGATTGCTTGTTTTTCGCTGAAAGCTATAAGGCCCATGTCCATCAAAGCGCTGTTGTTCTTTGAATGTTCTTATCACTAAATACATGGCTTGTAGCCAATGCTCATCAAACACATTTACATCACCTGTCGCTTTCCAGTAACCATGAGCTAAACGGATAGGGTAGCACACGCTATCTACCTCCCATTTACGCTCATGTATGCCAGGCTTTATATCTGTATCGTCTGTATGCCAGGGGCTTATTTTCTTTTCATCTTTGTAGAAGGCATTGGCATACGGATCTCTTAAAATACATATAGCCTGCCTATTGATGACACCGGCAATGAGCTGCTGCAATGCATGGTCATTCTTACAGAAAGGAAGGTAAGGCCAAACCTGTGCTGATGAATCGCGGAGCCACATTGCATCTATATCACCTGTTATTACATAAGTATCCGGCTGGCCATTTATTACACAGAAATCGACAGTAGTATCAAGCGTATTAGGAAAGCAATTTTCAAACAACCAGGCCAGCTCTTTATTGCCAATATTTGTTTTTATTTCTACAATGATCTTT
>JBQCEX010000113.1:0-5650 GCA_051959855.1 Flavipsychrobacter sp.
CTTTTCTCCTATGTTTGACGGAAGAGTTGATTCAAGTTATTTATGCTGATAAATTTGATTGTTAAAAGTGAAAAAGGATGAGAGTTGATTACTTTTTAAGCAGTTTTAAAGCATGCTGAGCAAAAGAAATGACCTCATTCTTTTTTATCTCTTTGAATTTGAACAGAATGTAAGGAATATGGCAGCGCTATATATCCTGGATATCCATACAGGAGACAAAACGTAAGGGAGATTTTCACTTTTCATTTGATTAAAATTCATCTCCATGAAAAAAATTGTAAAACAGGTAGTGGGCATAGACATTGCCCAAAAAGAATTAGTTGTTTGTTTAGGCCGTATGTATGACGACTGGACACCTGAGCTTTTTGCATCAAAGACATTTGCCAATACGCCGAAAGGGTATGAGGGGCTTATGGTTTGGGCGAGCAAACAGATGGATGGGGCTGTAGCAATACGTTATGTAATGGAAGCCACAGGTGTATACCATGAAGCATTTGCCTATTTTTTGGATGATAAAGAACAAGAAGTAAGCATCATTTTGCCTAATAAGATAAGTAACTATGTCCGTACACTAGAAGTCAAAACTGTTACCGATAAAACCGCAGCTGAAGCAATTGCCAGATTCGGATTGGAAAGAAAACTTGACAGATGGCAAAAGCCTAAAGAAACCTATCGCAGCGTGAAGCAGTTAACCAGGGAACGTAATCAGATTGTTGAGGAAAGATCGATGGTTAAAAATCACCTGCATGCTGAAGAGTCAGAAGCTTTCCCTAATAAAAGCACAATAAAGAGAATAAATGCCCGAATCAGGTTCCTCGATAAACAAGAAGCTATGATAAAGGCAGAGATCGAGGCAATAGCAAAACAAGACACAGAGTTAAATGACAATATTGAACTTATTTCATCAATCCCTGGGATAGGAAGGTTGACTGCAGCAATTATTCTGGCTGAAACAAATGGCTTTGAATTGATACGGAACAAACGTCAATTGGCCAGCTATGCAGGGTTTGATGTAAAAGAAAGACAATCGGGCACCTCGATAAAAAAGAAACCTAAAATATCTAAAAAAGGAAATAGAAGCCTAAGAAAAGCAATGCATTTGCCTGCATTATCAGCGATAAAAAATGATGAGCGATTTAAAGCAATATATGCACGAATAGTAGCCAAAGATGGCATTAAAATGAAAGCGGTCGTTGCTATACAAAGAAGGCTTCTAGAACTGGCATATACCTTATATAAAACCCAAATTTGTTATAAAAAAGATTATTTAAAAACGGAGACGCAATCAAAAATCAAAGAAGCGACAACTATTATGCCGCTCCTTTTACCTGGATAGCTTAAGCCTCCTTGAAACAAAATTAAAAAAACAATCAAAAATACTTTGCTATTAACACAGAATCTTTTGCGGAAAAGAAAAGTATGCAAAAGAAAGCCGCCGGGAAAAAAAGCTTCCTTTTTCCCGGATGGTGCTACTATGAGCGACAGTGCTACTGCGCTGCCGGGCTAATTGGCTCCGATGGCTTGTGTTGTGGCTGCTTTTGTTGTTCTCTCCTCTTGCAGTCACTAATGCTTAGCATTATGTTTAAGAAGCTTGGGTATCTATGGAGCTATTGCTTTGAGTCAATTATTCCATGATCCATTTTTTGGCTTCTTTTTTTTCGGCGAGGTCGAAGAATTTGATCTCTGCGGAGGTGAAGGGCTTCATTAGTTTTGTTAGCCATTCCTGCCAGTCTTTGTTGCCAACCATAGCTACTTTTTCGAGCTGATTAAGATGTTTAACATCGAATTTCAGATCTTTCATAAAGGCTTGTGGCTCCCAGCCCTGGAAGTCCTGCATTTCAAAATACCAACGGATCTTTTGCTTGCTTGCTATGAGCTCTTCTACCCGTGGAATAAGGGCATCGTAGTCTTCTTTAGTGAGTTTTTCTACTGCTACGGTATAAACTATGTTACCTTCTATGTTTAGAGTTATCATTGCTTTTTTTGCTATTGTTAGCTTAAAAAGCATACCATGAGAAAATTAAAAATTCAAAAATAAAAATGAAAAAAACCGCATTTGGTTGTTGTGATATATTCCTTATTGTGTATCACTGATTTTTGCAGTCGCGCTATTGTAGCAGTTTTTACAGAGCTAATTATTTAATAGCGTATATTTTATAATGAAGGGTGATTGGAAAGCATATTGATCCGCGGAGCTCATATAATACCTGCCGGCTCTGTATAGTAAAATATATTCTGTGTTGCTATTGAAATAATACTTTTTATAAGTGATCTCGCGATTGGTGACACGAGGGGTGACGAGTATGCCAAGATATACATCTGTGCCTGCGAGCCAGGTGTCGATGCCAATGCCAGGGTAGATTTCGAGTTTATTGTTCTTAATACGGCTGGCCGGTATCGGAAATTTAGTAATGCTTGTGTCCTTGCCAGTGATCTTTACAAGTAATAACTGCAAGCGAAGCAAAGAATCTGTGAATGGATATAAAGGCGTAATGATCTTATACACGACAATACCTTTAGGCGACAGTTGCGGCATTTTTGAAATGAAGGCCAATGAATCGAAACGGTACGTATTAAGACCAATGGTTTTATTGAATACCCAGTTAGTTTTTCTATAGTGCTTGTAATTTTTATAGACCTGTAATTTTCGCGTGCTGCTTATTTGTACAGTGTCAAGAGTTAACTCTTTTATGGTTTGGGTTTGTGCATTTGTGACGATGGAAAGAAACAAAAGAGCGACTAATAAGGTGTATGATTTAAGTGACATTAAGGTATAAGGTTTCGGTAGTGTAAGATACATAGTTGCGATATTAAACGGTATTACAAAACCGCTTGTCTTTGACCTTGCTAATTCAAAAAGCTTAATCCGCCACCCAATAATATTAAAGCTTGGTAAGAAAAAAGCAGGATGATAGCTATAATAAATGTTAAATTGACTAGAAAAAGATCTGTAAATAGACATTACGCTATCTTTGTAACACGAATGAAAAAATTTGTAGCCATACCGCTATTGATTCTGTACCTGTTCGCTATGACGGGCAGCTCCATTCGTACGCATTACTGTGGCAGGCATCTGATGTCGTGGAATTTTAACGGTCATGGCAAAGACTGCGGCAAATGTGAAAGAGAAACGAAGAAAAAGAAATGCTGCAACGATAAAGTAATAGCAGCAAAAGTTTCGCAGGAGCAGCAACATGCAAATGCTTTTCTGCTGAATATTTCAGCGCATTTTGCAGTAGCAGGCAATACCTGGGCGCCGAAGATGGTAACCAGCATCAGCTCGCCATTGCAGCACAAATTACCAGAAGCAAATGCACCGCCGGGCTTATGGCAGCAGATACCGCTATATAAATTGCATGCAAGGTTTACGTACTACGGATAGAATAGGGCTCCCGCTCTGAATATCATTCTATTTATCAAATCTCTAATTAAAAACGTAAAACCTTTTTTATGAAACGCTTCATAGCTTTCCTGATAACAATACTGTTTTCAACACAAATATTTGCCCAGAATAAAGACATCGTTACTGAACACTACCAGGTGAACGGTGTGTGTGAACAATGTAAAAAGCGCATAGAGGACGCAGCCTATATAAAAGGCGTAAAGCACGCGGAATGGGATGTGAAAACCCATGACCTGACAGTTGTTTACCGTCCATCTAAAACATCTGCAGAAGAAATATTAAAAAGCGTAGCCAAGGCAGGCCACGACAATGAAAAAGTGCAGGCAACCGATAAAGATTATAAAGACCTGCCTTCCTGCTGCTATTATAGAACTGTTTCAAAAAAATAAACTGCTATGAAATGGTTTTATAGAGGCATGCTGCTAAGCGGCATGTTGCTGGGCGCGTATAGCTACGCTATGGCCCAAACTGATAGCCTGCATATACAAGGAACAGTGTCTGAAATAAGCGGCAAAGGCCGAAGGCAGCCACTGGCAGGGGCTACGGTATTTGTGCCTGGTACCGCAACAGGTACGCAAACTGATGCGGCAGGTGCCTTCAGCCTTACCATACCCGGCAGTGTAGCCACGCTGGTGGCAAGCTTTGCAGGGTACAACAGTGATACCGTGGAGGTTACCGGTGATACCAGGGACCTTGCGATAATAATGAACCAGCCAAGGAAGCTGAAAGAAGTGGTGGTAAGCGGCAAGGCAAAGGGGACAACTATAGATATGCTGAACCCTGCGAAGGTAGAGCTGATAGGACAGGCAGAGCTGTTTAAAGCTGCCTGCTGTAACCTGAGTGAAAGCTTTGAAACGACACCGTCTATAGATGTGTCCTTTACCGATGCCGTGTCAGGGTACAAACAGATAATGATGCTGGGACTGGCCGGGCCATACACACTGGTGACCCGAGAAAATATTCCCGACATAAGAGGGCTGGCCGCTGTGACCGGGCTAACCTATATACCCGGCTACTGGATAGAAAACATGCAGCTAAGCAAGGGAACCGGCAGTGTAGTGAATGGCTTTGAAAGTGTAGCAGGACAGCTGAACGTAGAATTGCGAAAGCCGTATAAAGATGAAAAGCTGCTGCTGAACATGTATGAAAACAGCCAGGGACGAACAGAGCTGAACTTCATTGTGCGCCATGAGTTGAGCAAACGACTATCAACGAACACATTCATCAATATAAGTGATAAATGGCTGAAGACTGACCAAAATAAAGACGGCTTCCTGGACCAGCCATTGGGCCCAAGCATTGCCGCGCTGAACAGATGGGTGTATCATGCGCCCAGGGGCTACGAGCTGCAATGGGGCCTGAAGGGCGTTTATGTATCGAACACCGGGGGGCAGTGGAACTATGAAAAAGGTATGGCCCAGGTGCCGGGAAATGCCTGGGGCTATAAACAGGACACACGCAGGCTGGAAGCCTGGGCTAAAATAGGTAAAATCTTTTACGATCATCCCGGCAGAAGTGTAGGGTTGCAGTTATCAGGAACTTATCATAACCAGGATGCCAGCTATGGTGCGCGTGCATACAGCGGCATACAGAAGAGCTTTTATGCCAACCTGATATACCAGGATATAATCAGCAATACAAATCACCAGATAAAAGGCGGGCTGAGCAGCATGGTAGATAACATAGATGAAACATTTCAACAGCAGCAGTATGGGCGTAATGAAGTAGTGCCGGGCGCGTTTGTTGAGTATTCATACAACTACCTGAATAAGTTCAACCTTGTAGCCGGACTTCGCGGGGATTATGATAACCTGTATGGAGGATTTGTTACACCAAGATTGCACCTGCGATATGCCCCGTTTAAAAAGACAATCATACGTGCATCAGTAGGCCGCGCAGAGCGAACAGCCAACATCTTTGCCGAGAATATTGGATACATGGCCAGCAGCAGGACATTTGCCATTGCGGCTGCCAATAGCGGCACAAAGCCGTATGGCCTTGACCCGGAAATAGCCTGGAACAGTGGTATAAACCTGACGCAGAAGTTCACGCTGAACTATAAGGACGGGACAATAGGAGTGGACTACTACTATACCAATTTTCAGAACCAGGTGGTGGTAGATGTTGAAGACCCCCATTTTGTGCGCTTCTACAATCTGAACGGTACTTCATTTGCCAATAGCCTGCAAGTGCAGCTGGATTATGAACTGATACATAACCTGGATGTCAGGCTTGCATACAGACTAT
>JBQCEX010000114.1:0-10241 GCA_051959855.1 Flavipsychrobacter sp.
TATCAGCACTTAAGCAGCAATGGTTATCGCCAACAAAGCGCCCTAAGAAAAGATGCAGTATCGTGGGATGCAGTAATGCGCAGAAATAATCGCAGCGAGCTTTCCGCTCATTTCTTCTATGGAGATATGACCTATCAGACGCCCGGCGCTCTGACAATAACTGAATATAACGCCGACGCATCGCAGTCAAGGCCTGCCACCGGACCGATCCCTGCTGCCATCGATGCGAAGGCAACCATTTATCAAAAGCTCTTCCTTAGCGGCTTCACTTATAAGCACTTCATTGCTCAACATTGGACAAACAGCACAACGGCGTACGGCTATTACGCACAGATGTATAACCCAAACCTTAGAAACTACTCCCGCACTGCTGAGCCTAACTTCGGCGGCAGAACTGTATTTAAATATAAAGCTCCTATCGGTAAGACAATAGTACAGTGGGTTACCGGTGCGGAAGCACAACAAGGCTTTACAGTAAATAGAACTTATAACAATATAGGTGGCAATCCCGGCTCATTACAAGCCGAGCAGGATATTAATAACCGTCAGGCATTCATTTTCTCACAATTATCCTGGCAAATTAGCCGTTGGATATTTACAGCAGCTGCAAGTTTAAATCAACTAAAAGTAGATCTTTCAACACCTGCCACTGCAATCTATACTGAACAGGAACGAACTTTTAATAATCAAATTGCTCCCCGGGTCGCTATATTATATAAGATCAGTCCTTCACTTTCTGGGTATGCAACTGTTGAAAAAGGTTTTTCAGCGCCAACAGTAAGCGAATTAGCCCCAACTGGCAGCCAGGTAAATTTCAATCTGAACCCGGAACAAGGATGGAACTATGAAATAGGAATTCGCGGCTACACGCTCAATCAAAGATTATTGTTCGATTTAAGTGCATATTATTTCTCACTCACCAATACAATAGTGCAAAGAAGAGATTCTGCCGCCGGAGATTATTATATTAACGCAGGCTCAACCGGGCAATCAGGCCTTGAGTTATATCTTAACTATATTCTATTTAGATCGCAGGCACATCTGGTTAAGTCATTTAATGCATGGTTTAGTTATACAGCAGCTGATTATCGCTATGTCCAATTCAATCAATTAGGTAATGATTATAGTGGTAACAAGTTACCTGGCATAGCTCCCAATACAATATCTATAGGTATGAATCTGGAGTTAAAAAATGGAGTATATCTCAGCATTAGCAATTACTACAGCGACCTAATACCACTTAACGACGCCAATAGTGAATATGCAAAGACCTACAACCTGCTTGATGCAAAACTTGGCTACGAAAATATCTTTAGAAAATATCAGCTTGATTTATTTATTGGCGCCAATAACATAATGAATGAAAAATATAGTCTGGGAAATGATATAAATGCTGCAGGCGGCAGGTATTACAATGCTGCAGCCCCAGTTAACTATTATGCAGGTATTACTCTTGGCTTTATCCAAGGAAAATAAATATTTACTTATCTCGCCAAAAGCTTGTTCATATTTAACAGTTGCTTATTTGATTTCATCAAGTTATTACAATAACATGAATATACCCTTTAGGTTTTTAAGTATCTTTGCCCTCTTTCGGATAGTATAATGCGTTTCTTTTTTACCTGCTTACTTGTTCTTTTTGTTATATCTGCTAATGCTCAGAAAAAAAGCAAAGTTTACCAGAGCAATTACGTAAGCCTGATAGAAAGCTCAATGCAGCGAGTATTACCAGGCCAGCCGGGAACACCGCCATATACCCGTTACAGTTTTATATTTATCTGGAAGGGAATTCAGGCTCCAAAAAATATTTTCTGGTTTTCAGGATCTGATTGGATGTCCTGTACAGTTGTTAAGGTGCACAAAACAAATTATACCCCACCCCCAGGCAATAACATTCCTTGGGGCGCAGAATATAACCAAGAACGAATAGGCATTGCTAATATACATAAAGGCGACACCCTGGAATTAAACCCTCAATCGGCTATAAAAGTGCCGGTTTATAACCCATCTCTATTTAAAAAAGGAAACATCTTTATTGTTTACCAAATTAAAAACAAGTGGCTATATACACGGGTTAAAGCGATAAAAAAACAACCCGATCTGGCATTGCCCTAAAGTTGAAAATGAAGAAGTTATTATTAGTTGCAGCGTCCATCTTATTTGCAACATTTTCTAATGCACAGGCTCCCTGGTTGAAGGATTTTACCAATACTAACAGGCCGGTGAAACTGCAGGATATTGTTGACGCCTGGAAAAGTGATCCTGAACACCTGAGCAATAATGAGGCTGAAGAAGCTGAGGAAGAAGGTGAAGCTGAGGTTAACTATCAATTTAACCGTTGGCTATGGTACTGGCAGCAGCACACAGACTCAAACGGCTATTTGGTATCGCCTGTAAAGACAGTGAGAGAATGGCTTAAATACAAGGCTCATCTGCAAAGAGCTAACCAAGCGTCTAAAAAAACCGGTTCGGCTATCTGGACATTCCAGGGACCGGCCAAATTCAACGGCGGAGGGAATGGATTAGGTCGCATGACAGCCATTGGCTTTCACCCTACTGATACCAATACTTTTTGGGTAGGTACCGCAGGCGGTGGAGCATGGAAGACAACCGACAATGGTACTACATGGGCCTGTATGACCGATAAAAATTTACCCACAACAGGCATATCAGATATTATCATTAATCCGCTGAATCCTAATTCCATTTACCTGCTTACCGGGGATAGGGATGGCAATGGCTCTGTAAGCTTCAGTAATTATAGTTACGGTATCATAAAATCTAATGATGGCGGTGCCAGTTGGGATACAACAGGCATTACCTGGCAAGATAGTAGCAAAATTGTTGCAAACTCACTGGTAATGAATCCGAAAGACACCAGCATGTTATTGATGGCGACAGTTAATGGTATCTTTAAATCTACCGATGCTGCCAAGACATGGACTAAAGTCTTAACAGGCAACTTTATGCAACTTCTTTATCACCCTACTGATACAAATATTATTTATGCCGCAGGGGGTCCTTTGGTTGGTAACTATACGGTTTACCGCTCGACTGATGGTGGTAATACATGGACTGCAGCCAATGGCTTTAGCAGTGCAATACGCATCAGCATAGCTGTAACTGCAGATAATCCTAGCATAGTAAAAGCAGTAGCCTCAGACGGCACCTATGGGCTACGAGGTATATATAGCTCCTCAGACACTGGTCAGAATTTCACTAGGATTTATGATGCTGATGCCGGTTGCCAATACAATATTTTAAGTTTCGATCCTAAGCTTACAACTTCCAGTTGTAAAGGCCAGGGATGGTATGATCTCTGTATAGCTGTCAGCCCAACTGATTCGAATTCTGTCTTCGTTGGCGGTGTTAATATGTGGCACTCTGCAGATGGCGGTAAAAGCTGGAGCATTATCAACCAATGGACTAATTCCATATCAAGCATTCAGGTAGTTCATGCAGATAAGCACGTATTAAAGTATAATCCGCTAAATCCACACGTGTTGTATGAATGTAATGATGGTGGTATTTACAAATCTGATCCTGATATATTTACCACATGGACGAATATCACTAATGGGCTCGGCATAACACAATTTTATCGTATAGCTGTTGCGGGCGACACGAACCTGGTATTAGGTGGGGCACAGGATAACGGATCAAAGGGAATTGCTGACACTGTTCTAACGCAACCGGGAGGAGCTGACGGTATGACCTGCGCAATTGACTATAGCAACCCGAGTATTTTTTATACATCTATCTACTACGGCACAATAACGAAACACAATGGCTCATTATCCAAAAATTTAAATTTTCCAGGCAGCCCTTCGGGTGCATGGGTTACTCCTTTTGTTCTATCGCCTTTTGATCCTCAAACAATATATGTTGGGTTTGGAAAATTGTATCAATCAACTGACGGTGGCTCAAGCTGGAACGTATTTTCTAATATATTTCCTAACAATATAGACAGAATCGCACTATCATATACCCCGGACTATATATATGTGCTGGCGGCCAACTCAATATGGTATTCATCAGACGGTGGTACTACATGGACGAGAATATTGAATACGCTGGGGGGTATGGTGTCTGATATTACAGTTGACCCGAAAGACGAAACACATCTATGGGCAACTTTCAGTGGATTTACTACAAACAGGGTTGGTGATTATTCTACAAAAACAAAGAAATGGACCAAGCAGTCCGGCAGCTTGCCTATTTTACCTGTAAACTGTATTACTATTGACACTAACAATAACACCATTTATATAGGCACAGACGTAGGAGTGATGTATAGGGAACCTTCTATGACGGATTGGGCAATATACGGTGCGGAGCTTCCTGTGGTGCAGGTGAACGATCTGAAATTAAATTATACGACAGATGAGCTGTGGGCAGGCACCTTCGGTCGTGGCATGTGGAAAACAGCACGCGATATTACACCGACAGGTATCTCTGTAGTTCCGCTTGCTAATAATGTATTGAATGTATTCCCTAATCCTAACAAGGGAAGCTTTACAATTAATACCAACCATACAGATCTAATCAATAAACAAGTAAATGTTCGCCTGATCAATGATCTTGGTCAAATGGTTTGGCAAGCTGCAACCGCTTTTGATGCCAGCGGCAATTTACGAATCAACACAAGCGGTATTGCACAAGGCACCTATACGCTGGAAGTAACACATAACAGCATGATGGCAAGAACAAGAATAGTGATACTGCAATAGCAATCAATGATTTCATAGCATAAAGAAAGCCTCCGCGAATTGTGGAGGCTTTCTTTATGCTATTGAGTTTAATATCGATTGTTAACAAATTCCGACTTATCTAAACGACTGTATTGCTAATACTTGATCAGAAATAAACAGGCTTATCAACCAGCCTATTATTTTTATTCGCTGAAGGGCATAAAGAAAGCCACCTGATTACAGGTGGCTTAAACATTTTATCAATACTGTTATTAAGCTTTAGCTTTCTGTAGCTTATTAAAAAAGGCTAATTGTAACAAATAATAAGCACCAAATAACACAATACTACCTGCAATATCGCCCGCAAATGTGTATTTGAAGAACGGGATACCCATGATATAAGTAGTAGTTAGTCCGCTCAAATCCTTACTATAATGCATTGCAGGATCCAACCATACGCCAAAGTTGCTTACCAGGAAAAATAACAGTGAGCCTGCAACTGAGAAACCTAATACTTTGTAGCTGCGAGGCTGTCCCATTTTTGTGCCCAGGAAAGTCACCAACATCATGGCAGCATAAACAAATATCTGCGATATACCATAAAAACCAGCCCAGGAAGTAAAGAACTGAATATAAAGATCACCTATCAGTAATGATAGCATAGGCAATAAATATGCATAACGCTTATCCTTCAGCACAGCACCGCTAAATAAGCCCAGTGCGCCTACAGGGGCAAGGTTGTATAAATGCATTTCATGGTTCATGATACGGGCAGCGCCTGCCATTAGTATGAGGCCAGTTGCTAATAGTATGCTTGTCTTATTACTTTTCATTTGTCAATTATTCGTAAGCAAAAATAAAAAAGAAGTGGAAATAATCAGCCTTTCTTTTCAGCAATAAAGTTTAGGCCAAAGAAAAGATATTCACGGCGCATACCGCTTTTACTTTGTATGCGATGCTCTTTATGCAAGAGCTTGTCAGCATTAAATAAACGATAATGTATTGGTAAATAATAACGTACGTATTGGACAGAATTACTTTCTATTTCAAAACCGTTCTTTATGAACAGCTGATTCCAGCTTTTCAGGCTGCGTATGTTTTCGTTTCCTATCAATATATCCTTTTGCAGCTTTTCGTCCCATATGCTTATAATACGCTTATTCCCCCGGTATTTATAGAGCTTGATGCGCTGGATAATATTGTTCCCATTTTCCTCAATGGAAAGAACCTTTCCGTTCTTTTTAAGCGCCTCATGAAAAATCTGTAACGCTTCATCTATTGGCTCTAAATGATGCAGGGTATCCTGCACTATTATCCAGTCATAATTATTGGCTGGTGGCCGATTGTCAAAGAGATTTTCGTAAGTACAAGTAAACAGTGAAGTATCGCCATACTGGTTCCAGTACTCCATTCTTTTTTGTATGGAGTCATAATAAAATTCAAGGGTTGTACCGTGAGTCTTTATGCCATTCATAGCAAGAAAAAGGCAGGTTGTTCCATATCCACAGCCACAGTCCCAAATAGCCTTATCACTTGCATTACCTAAATTTTTCTGTATGTACCGTAGGCGCTGAAGAAAATAATTACGCCTGAAATGCCAGGATGATTGTTTGCCAAGAAATTTATAATAAGGCTGCATTTCTTTATGCTGCTTCAATTCGATCAGCATTAATTCAAAGAAACGCTCAGGTTGCATCATAATCAGTCAAAAATATAAAATCAGAAAACAAAAGACAATTAAGCTTGCCGGCAGCAGAATGCATAAAAGAAAAGGGCTTATTGAAGCCCTTTTCCATGACAGTTTTTATATTTCTTTCCGCTACCACAAGGGCAAAGATCATTACGCCCTATTTTAGGCCCGGCTTGCACCGGTGTTCTTTTTACTTGTGTTTCAGGCCCATCATATATATCATGCTCATCAGCAGCATAGTCTTGACCTGCGGCATCAATTTCTGATTTATTTAGCTGCAGATGGCTCATATCCGTTGGTGGCTGAGGTCTGCGGGCAGCTTGCGGAGGTGCTTCCTGGATAGGAATGCCTGCACGCAACAGGAAGGAAACTATATTCCTGTTTATTTCCAGCAGCATCTGCTTGAAGAGATTGAAGGCTTCAAACTTATAGATCAGCAAAGGATCTTTTTGTTCGTAAGATGCCATTTGCACTGAATGACGCAGATCATCCATAGCGCGAAGATGGTCTTTCCATGACTCATCTATCATGCCAAGCGTTATGGTCTTTTCTAGTGTCTGTATTACCGGCCTTGCGTCCTCTGCTACAGCTTCCTTCAAATTGGTATATAACTGAAGCATACGGATACCATCAGTAAATGGTATTACTATATTATCTACACGATCACCATTTTCAGCCAATATTTGATTCAAAGTTGGCATCATATGCTCACGGAGCGCAGTCATCTTACGTGTATAGAAATCCTTTACCTGGTGGTAAAGCTGATCTCCAATTGCTGCCATGTCTGCTTTAGCAAAAGTATCGGCTTCCACTTCAGGCTCTATTGCCAAATGTTTTATCACTTCCAGCTTGTATGCTTCCAGGTCGCGGCTTTGATCAAACTGCTGTGCCAGATCTACACATACATCATACATTGCATTGTCCAGATCAATAGACAGACGATCACCGAATAATGCGTGATTACGACGCTTATAGATCACATCGCGCTGGGCATTCATTACATCATCATATTCCAGCAAGCGCTTACGTATACCGAAGTTATTTTCTTCAACTTTTCTCTGCGCACGTTCTATCGATTTAGATATCATGCCGTGCTGCAGCACTTCCCCTTCTTTATGGCCCATCTTGTCCATAAGTGAAGCAATACGCTCTGAACCGAATAAACGCATCAGTTCATCTTCCAGCGATACAAAGAATTGTGATGAACCCGGATCACCCTGACGACCTGCACGACCACGTAGCTGCCTGTCTACACGGCGGCTTTCATGGCGCTCTGTACCTATTATAGCGAGGCCACCTGTTTCACGTACGCCAGGGCCGAGCTTGATATCAGTACCACGACCTGCCATGTTTGTAGCGATGGTAATAGCTCCTGGCAAACCCGCTTCGGCAACTACCTGTGCTTCTCGAGCGTGTTGCTTAGCGTTTAGCACATTATGTGGTATTTTCTTTTGCTGCAGCATACGGCTCAGCAATTCAGATACTTCTACTGATGTAGTACCCACCAGCACCGGACGGCCCGCGCCGCGCAATGCCTCTATCTCGTCTATTACTGCTTTATATTTTTCGCGCTTAGTCTTATAAACTAAATCTTGCTGGTCTTTGCGTATTACCGGAACATTTGTAGGAATGGAGACTACATCTAATTTGTATATTTCCCACAATTCACCTGCTTCTGTTTCAGCAGTACCGGTCATACCAGCCAGCTTATGATACATACGGAAGTAGTTCTGTAATGTAACAGTTGCGAAAGTCTGCGTAGCGGCTTCCACCTGTACATTTTCTTTAGCTTCTATAGCCTGGTGCAGGCCATCGCTATAGCGGCGCCCGTCCAGTATACGGCCGGTTTGCTCATCCACTATCTTCACCTTACCGTCCATCACCACATATTCCACGTCCTTATCAAAAAGCGTATATGCTTTTAACAATTGCTGTACGGAGTGTATGCGATCAGCTTTTATTGCATAATCCTGTAATAAGGCATCTTTGCGCTGTGTCTTTTCTTCATCGCTTACTTCCAGCTTTTCTATTGCAGCCAGCTCAGTAGCAATATCAGGTAGTATAAAGAAGTGTTGGTCTTCACCTGATTGCGTAATAAGTGCAAGACCTTTTTCAGTAAGGTCCACACTGTTATTCTTTTCATCTATTGAGAAATACAGCTCACTATCCACCTTAGGCATATTGCGCTGTTGCTCGCCTATGTAGTGGTGCTCCGCTTTCTGAAGTATTTGCCTGTTACCTTCTTCACTCAGGAACTTTATTAAAGCGCTGTTCTTAGGTAAACCACGATAAGCGCGATAAAGATGCAAACCTCCATTGTCTTTATCCGGCTTGCCTTCACTTATTAACTTTTTGGCTTCTGTTATACTTTGATTTATTACTTTTCTCTGTGCTTCCAGCAGACGCTCAATACGCGGCTTCAGGATATGAAATTGCTGTTCATCACCACGTGGCACAGGGCCTGATATAATGAGTGGAGTACGGGCGTCATCCACTAATACGCTATCCACTTCATCCACCATTGCATAGTGGTGTTTGCGCTGCACCATTTCTTCGGGCTGATGCACCATGTTATCACGCAGATAATCGAAACCAAACTCATTGTTGGTACCGTAAGTAATATCCGCCATATAAGCCTGATGGCGTTCTGGCGAGTTTGGCTCGTGCTTATCGATACAGTCTACCGTTAAGCCTAACCACTCGAATATTGGGCCGTTCCATTCCTGGTCACGACGGGCCAGGTAGTCGTTTACAGTTACTAAATGTACACCTTCGCCAGCTAATGCATTCAGGTATGCAGGCAAGGTAGAAACCAGGGTTTTACCTTCACCGGTTGCCATTTCTGCAATTTTTCCTTCATGCAACACAATACCACCAATCAGCTGCACATCATAATGCAGCATATTCCAGGTAACTGTAGTACCCGCAGCATTCCAGCTATTTTTGAAAATAGCCTTCTCTCCCTCTATACGTATATAGTCTCTGTCCAGCACCAGCTGTTTATCCAGTTCTGTAGCAGTAGAAACAACCTCAGGATTTTCCTTAAAGCGACGTGCCGTTTCCTTTACCACAGCAAAAGCTTCAGGAAGAATTTTTTCCAGTATTTCTTCTATTTGCTCGTCACGTTTCTTTATTAGCTTATCTATCTCCTGATATTCAGCTTCGCGGGCATGCATTTCTGCTTCAGGGTGTTCATCTGCAGCAGCTCTTTTAGCTGCAATCTCTGCATCTATATCAGTTAAGTATTCACCTATACGCTGGCGGAATTCCCGGGTTTTATTACGCAATTCATCGTTAGATAAAGATTGTAATTCCTCATACGCGCGGTTTATTTCGGTCACAAGCGGACGAATACGACTTACATCTTTATCAGACTTGTTGCCACCAAACAGTTTTGAAAGGAAACCGATCATCTTAATTTATTATTATTTTCTTAGGTATTGTTAATATTTTCATATAAATACGCCTATTTACCAGAGCACACTTATAGCTTTGTCTCCCTTAAAGTATCAAAAGGCGTGCAGTTTTTAAAAACTGCCAGCATGACACGCAAGGGCGTCAAATCTACGCCAATTGCTGCATTTGACCAAGGATAATATGATGATTATTAGGCTTCAAAAAAAAATTATTGCTAAGCACTTGCAGGTCAAGAAAATTTTTATGTATTTTGGAAGCGATTTGAAAAAAAGCGTTTAAATATGAAAAGAACCTTCATCCTCATTACAACTGTATTAGTATCGGTTTTCACCGCTAATAAAAGTTTTGCACAAAGCGACGACGAACTGGTACGAGTTTATCGTTGGTATAATCCTGAGGATAATGAATACGTTACAGTAGCAGATGGCGAATATCAGGAAGGA
>JBQCEX010000115.1:0-4364 GCA_051959855.1 Flavipsychrobacter sp.
GGCAGCAATCATACCCGCCATTTTGCGGATGATGTAATTTTTGTCCTCTTTTACATACAGATATAAAGTTTCCTGCAGGTAAGAGTCTTCAGGTGTCAGGCGTATGCTATTGGTCGTATTGATATTTTGTATTGGAAAGGCATCTGTTACGACAATAGGAAGCTTGTATAGGTTGAGTATACAGAATTCAAAGGGCTGGGTGATGCCATTCTTTTTTAAAGATTTGTCTATGATCTGCTCTAACTCCTCACGCGTAAAAGATTGAGATGTAAACTTCCTGCTGAGGTAATATTCTTTAGAGTCCTCATCCGGCATATACTGATTATTCATCATGATGAACCGGCTATAGATGGACTCGCGGGCAAGCAGTAAAGAATTCTGTATTTCCCTTTCAAATTGTGTTTGTTTGAGATAAATAGCATTTCGTATCCAGGACATTTGAATAAACATTATTCCTAATACGGAAAGGGTAATAAGCAGGACTATTAAGGGGAAGACTCTCTTCATGCTTAAACAAATTTACGCAGGCATTATAACTAATGAGTTCAGTATTTTTAGTTTAACGCTGTTTTAACTCCCGTAAATTAAGCCATGCGAAGTCTTAAAGATCAAAAATATTTGTCAAAAAATGAAAACGCGGCAAAGCCATATTTTAAATCTCTCAATTATTTTCCCTGTGAACTTTTGTTAAATGAATATATTGATTAGTTTTAGGTGTTAATATTTTTACAGCATCTATGAAATATATTTTACTGTCTTTGTCCTTGCTTTTAGTGATGGCTTCGTGTCAGAAAAGTTCTGATCCATCGCCCAGTAAAGAAGATTATTTGCGCAACGGACGTTGGGAGATATCTAAGTTAACAGTGACTTATAAAATGACTTACCCTGTAACGGCAGACTCTACGACGCTTGCAACCCCAACTGCATGTCATGCAGATGATTTTCTCACTTTTGGACCAGGCTATAATGGCGGTATAAACAGTGGCTCTAATAAATGTTCACCATCTGATCCGGATGTTATACCATTTACCTGGGAGACACTGAATAACGGAGCGAATCTGAATATATATGGTGCCGGGGCCATGTTTGGAACAAATACGGTAAATGCGACGCTGAAAAATTTCACTTCGCGCAGTTTTACACTTAGCTTTTACACTACTGTAGCGAACTATTTTAATGCTAATAAAACGGATACGATAACGTATAATTATTCTTTCACAAACTTCTAGCGGCTAAAGATATACCAAAAACCACCGGTATATCGCCGGTGGTTTTTTTATTTACAGCTGTCTCAATTTGTACTTTTATACATTACTTTGCAAATAGAAAATAAATTATGATTCATATTACATTGCCTGATGGTTCTGTACGCGACTACCAGGAAGGAGTAACAGCACTGGATATTGCTAAATCGATAAGTGAAGGTCTTGCACGGAAAGTGCTTGCTGCTGAAATAAACGGAGAAGTGTGGGATGCAACCCGCCCAATAAACAATGACGCTACGCTACGCTTGCTGACATGGGATGATAAAGGAGGCAAATCTACCTTCTGGCACTCGTCTGCCCACCTGATGGCAGAGGCACTGGAAAGCATGTTCCCCGGCGTGAAGCTGGGTATAGGCCCTGCTATAGAAAAGGGATTTTACTATGATATAGACCTGGGTGACAGAACCATAAGTGAAGAAGACCTGAAGAAGCTGGAAGATAAAATGAAGGAACTGGCCAAACACAATAGCGTGTACCAGCGCCAGGACGTGCCAAAAGATAAAGCGATAGCCTACTTTACTGAAAAGGGTGACCCGTATAAAATAGAGCTGCTGCAGGACCTGAAGGATGGTGAAATAACCTTTTATACACAAGGCGGATTTACTGACCTGTGCCGTGGACCACATATACCTAATACAGGTTTTATAAAGGCTATAAAGCTTACCAATATAGCCGGCGCCTACTGGAGAGGGAATGAAAAGAACAAGATGCTTACGCGTATATACGGCGTTACATTCCCTGCGCAGAAAGAGCTGGATGAGTACATGACACTGCTGGAAGAAGCAAAGAAAAGAGATCATCGTAAGCTGGGTAAGGAGCTTGAGTTATTTGCCTTCTCTGAGAAAGTAGGCAGTGGCTTGCCTTTATGGCTGCCTAAAGGAGCTATGCTGCGTGAACGCCTGCAGCAGTTCCTGCAGAAAGCACAATTAGAAAGCGGTTACCTGCCGGTTATTACCCCACATATAGGCAGCAAGCAATTATATATTACGTCAGGCCACTGGGAAAAATATGGCAAGGACAGCTTCAGGCCAATAACTACACCGCAGGAAGGCGAAGAGTTTTTGCTAAAGCCAATGAACTGTCCGCACCACTGCGAAATATATAAGACAGAGCCACGATCATATAAAGACCTGCCGCTACGCCTTGCTGAGTTTGGCACTGTGTACCGCTATGAACAATCAGGCGAATTGCATGGCCTGACCCGTGTACGTGGTTTTACTCAAGACGATGCCCACCTGTTCTGCCGCCCTGACCAGGTGCTGGAAGAATTTGAAAAAGTGATAGACCTGGTGATGTATGTGTTCAGCTCACTGGATTTCCATGAGTTTACTGCACAGGTATCACTACGCGATAAAGAAGACAGAAGCAAATACATAGGCAGCGAAGAGAACTGGGAGATAGCGGAAAACTCCATTATGCAGGCAGCAAAGGATAAAGGACTTAATACTGTAGTGGAGTATGGCGAAGCGGCATTCTACGGGCCAAAGCTGGACTTTATGGTGAAAGATGCACTGGGCCGCAGCTGGCAGCTGGGCACTATACAGGTGGACTATAACCTGCCTGAACGCTTTGAGCTGGAATATGTAGATAGCGACAATACGCGCAAAAGGCCGGTGATGATACACCGTGCACCATTTGGCTCAATGGAGCGCTTTATAGCAGTATTGCTGGAACACTGTGCGGGCAACCTGCCGCTGTGGCTGGCACCTGTGCAGGTAAAAGTATTGCCGCTGAGCGACAAGTATAGTGAATATGCACATATGGTAGCCCGCGCACTAAAAGCAGAAAGCATACGTGCTGAAGTAGACGACAGGAGCGAGAAGATAGGAAAAAAGATAAGAGACACAGAACTGATGAAAGTGCCGTATATGCTGATAGTAGGTGAAAAAGAAATGGCTGAAAGCAAAGTGGCAGTGCGCAGGCACGGTGAAGGTGATAAAGGAGCTGTGCTGCTGACAGAATTCATAACAGATATTACGAACCAGGTGAAAGAGCAGCTAAAAGGGAAACGAGCAACTGCTATGGCATAAAAATTTTAATAACACATAGCACACACTTTTAAATTATAAAATACGCTATTTTTGCCATCAAATTTTTAATAACGATTAATGCAGAAAAAAAGTAAAGGAAAACCACAATTTAGACCAAGAGTACCCCAGAATGAACACCGACTGAACAGAGAAATAACGGTACCGGAAGTGCGCGTGATAGGAGAGGGAATAGAGCCAGGTGTTTACCCAATAGCCCAGGCACTGAAATGGGCAGAAGAAAAAGAAGTGGACCTGGTAGAAATATCTCCTAATGCTGTGCCTCCTGTATGCAGACTGATAGACTATAAAAAGTTCCTTTACGAGAAGAAGAAGAAGGACAAGGAGCAAAAATCGAAGGCGAAGCAAAGTGAAGTAAAAGAAATACGCTTCACGCCAAATACGGACGAGCATGATTTTGACTTTAAGGCTAAACATGCAGAAAAATTTCTGCAAGAAGGAAATAAGGTAAAATGCTATGTTCAGTTTAAAGGCCGTGCGATCATGTTCCAGGAAAGAGGCGAGCTATTGCTGCTGAAATTTGCGGAAAGATTAGCGGAGGTAGGCGCGCTGGAATCTATGCCGAAGATGGAAGGCCGCAGAATGATAGCGATCTTTACGCCTAAAAAGAAGAAGTAACAGGGAGCAAAATGTGTATATACACGAGTTTTGTAGTAGTATTGTCAAAAAATCAGTAAAAATTTGCTTTAAATTAAAAGAGATTCTATTTTTGTATCAGAAATTGATAATAAGCATTTCAGCATATAAAGATGTTTTCATGGTGATAGGGTTTATAGGGGCTGGCCTGTTCTCAGGCTGGCTTTTTCTTTAAAGCCGGGAACATTTTGAACAGCTTAACTAAGAGATTCTTTACCAATAGTTAAAAGTATTTTGACAATATAAAATCAATAGTTACTTTTGTAAAAGTTTTCATAGTGATAGGGTTTATAGGGGCTGGCCTGTTCTCAGGCCGGCTTTTTATTTTTAGGTTAATTCACTTACTTTACAATCAAATTATCACAAACATGCTGAAATGTCTAAGCGGTGTGGCCATCACCCTGTCATTGTCCTG
>JBQCEX010000116.1:0-4776 GCA_051959855.1 Flavipsychrobacter sp.
TGGGCTTATTGCAATTTACCACACGATGGCTCGGGAGCTTTAACATCCCTATAAACAGGGTGGTAATGAATAGTTATATTATTCCGCTTGTCCGCATATTTTTCTGGTACGCCATTTTGTTATTTGTTTACGAATTTTTGCAGCTGAAACAAAATTTGCTTAAGCGGCAAAACCATTATTATTATGCCTTATTTATATAATCGGGAATAATCAGTTTAGTTATATGCATATTAAGGTAATCAATTAGCTAAAGCCTGATTTATTAAGTATTTTTGTAGCAAAATAAGTTAAGTCATGTTGAAGACAGGCAACACTATAGTGAGTATATATACGGAAATGACTCCGAACCCCGAAACAATGAAGTTTGTGGCTAACAAGCTGTTGTATCCCGGTAAAAGCATTGATTTTCCTGATGAATCAAGTGCGGCACCTTCGCCATTAGCCAAAGAACTTTTTGCATTCCCATTCATACGCAGCGTGTTTATAGCCAGCAATTTTGTGACACTGTCTAAAACACCTGATACCAACTGGGATGATGTAATACCATCTATACGCGACTTCCTGAAACAATACCTGGAAGAAGGCAAAGTGGTAATAAACGAAGACCAGGTGGTAGCGAAGAAGGAAAGCAATGTAAGTTCTGATGATACAGACGTGGTGAAGCGTATAAAGGAACTGCTGGAAAACTATGTGAAACCGGCTGTGGAAATGGACGGCGGCGCCATTAGCTTTAAAGGCTATGATGATGGCGTGGTGAAGCTGATGATGCAGGGCTCCTGCAGCGGCTGTCCAAGCTCTATGATAACGCTGAAAGCAGGTATAGAAGGTATGATGAAGCGCATGATACCTGAAGTGAAAGAAGTAGTGGCAGAATCAGAATAAAGACTATAGGGAATATAAATTAATAAATGAAGCAGCGGCCTGAGAGGGCTGCTGCTTTTTTGTTTTATCTATATCGTTAAAAATAATTAATTATCTGGCATGTAACCAACCCTCTACCCATCATTCTTCTATTTATCCTATATTTATCCCATTCTTTACGCGAGGATGGATAATAAAAACAACTATGTGGCCATTATGGCCGGAGGTATTGGCAGCCGATTCTGGCCTGTGAGCCGTACGCAATATCCCAAGCAGTTCATAGATATATTGGGCACGGGCAAATCATTGATACAGTGGACCTATAACCGCTTTAAAGACATTTGCCCGGCGGAAAATATTTATCTCATTACCAACCAGGCCTATATCAATACGCTGAAGCAACAGATACCTGAGCTGCGTGATGAGAATATTATAAGCGAACCATCGCGTAAGAATACCGCTCCCTGTGCTGCCTATTTTGCACATCGGATAATGGCACTGAACCCCAATGCCAATATCATTATGAGCCCGGCAGATCACCTGATAATGGACGAGCCTGCCTTTGTACGCACGACCTTGGATGCGCTGGACTTTGTAGCCAAACATAAGGCACTGCTGACCCTGGGAATAAAGCCCACCCGACCTGATACGGGCTATGGCTATATACAGTATGATACTGACCAGGAAATAGACAGGGTATATAAAGTGAAGACCTTTACAGAGAAGCCATCGCTGGAGCTGGCGCGCACCTTCCTGAAGAGCGGCGATTTCCTGTGGAACTCGGGCATATTTGTATGGAACGTGCAAACTATATACAGTGCCATAGAAAAGCATATGCCTGAAATGCATGAAGTATTTGCACAGGCCCAAAATGTATATAATACGCCTGCCGAGCATGATATGATCAATACACTGTACCCGCAGTGCACCAATATATCTATAGACTATGGTATTATGGAGAAGGCGAAGAATGTGTATGTGATACCGAGCTACTTTGGCTGGAGCGACCTGGGTACATGGGAATCGGCTTACGAAAATTCTGAAAAGGATTACCTGGGCAATGCAGTATATGGCGATAATGTGATGGTAATAGACGCTACCGAGTGCATGATAAAGGCGCCCAATGAAAAGCTGGTAGTGCTGCAGGGACTGGAAAATTTCATTGTTGTAGATACACCGGACGTGCTGCTGATATGCGAGCGCAACCGGGAACAACAAATAAAAGAATACGTGGCAGAAGTGAAACGCAACAAAGGCGAGAAATACTTATAAAGCGCTATGGAACTACCACTGAAGCATTCTGCCACAGGCACTACTATATTCACGGTAATGAGTGCGTTGGCAATGCAGCACAATGCTATCAACCTGTCGCAGGGCTTTCCCGATTATCCAATAGATGAACAGCTTGCGCAATTGCTATATGAAGCGGCTAACACGGGATACAATCAATATGCCCCTATGCCCGGGCTGCCTATGCTAAGACAGACAGTAGCGAATGACTTTAAGCAACGCTACAACCTGGACATAAATGCAGATACAGAAATAACCATAACGCCAGGCGCTACCTATGCTATCTATACGGCTTTTACAGCTGTGCTGCAGCCGGGCGATGAAGTAATAGTGCTGGAGCCGGCCTACGATAGCTATATACCTAATATTGAGATGAATGGTGCCAAGGTGGTGCCAGTATCGCTGGAAGCGCCGGATTTTCATGTGGATTGGGACAGGGTGAAAGCAGCTATAACAAAGAAGACTAAGGCCATCATTATAAACACGCCGCACAACCCTACAGGTGCCGTATGGCAGCAAAGCGACTGGAATACACTGGCTGAGCTGGTGCGGGATACGGAGATAGTAATACTATCGGACGAAGTGTATGAGCAGATCATTTTTGATGGGAAAAAGCATCTTTCTGTATTGCAGCATGCAGAGTTGCGGGAGCGCAGTTTTGCACTGTATTCATTTGGTAAAGTGTTTCATAATACGGGCTGGAAGATAGGCTACTGCATAGCGCCACCAGCCTTTACTACCGCCTTCAGAAGAATACATCAGTTCCTTTGCTTTACAGTGAACACACCGGGGCAGTATGCGCTGGCGCAGTATATAGCCAGCAACAACGCACCTGTACTGCATAGCATGATGCAGCAAAAGCGCGACTACTTCCTAGAACTAATGAAGCAAACGCCATTTACTATACACAAGCCCGCAGGTGGCAGCTACTTCCAGGTGGCGGGCTACGAGCAGATAAGTGATATGCCTGATATGGAATTTGCACAATGGCTTACTAAGGAATATGGTGTAGCTACCATACCGATAAGCGCATTTTACAGTAATAAGAAAGATGATAAGCTGGTGCGTTTCTGCTTTGCCAAGAAAGAAGAAACGCTGCAGGAGGCTGTGCAACGCCTCAGTAAGTTATCTATATAGCAATAGCCTTATTTATAATGGCATAGTATTTAATGTATCATAAGTATGATACTGCAATTGAACCCTGCCATATTAGTAGAAACGCCACTGGGAAGAGGCTACGCCATCTTCATAATAGACTACGGCATGCACCAGAATACCTGCTGGGTAGTGGCGCTGGAAGACACCGGCATTGTAAAACACTTTGACTGCAATGATGTGATACTTTCAACCAACTATACTTATGGCCTGAACCTGCGAAAGAACAGCAATCACGATTAGTGCGGCAACAGGTAATCGTAGCCGAGCTTGAGAATAAGCGCCAGCACCACAATAATAAAAAAGATGCGAATGAACGCACTGCCCTTCTTTAAAGCTATATGAGAGCCAATATAATTCCCCAGCATGTTGGCGCTGCATACCGGCACAGCTATGTGCCATACAATATTCCCCTTTGCAAAAAAGAAAGTAAGCGCCGAGAAATTAGCGAGGCTATTGAGCAGCTTGGCATTGGCAGAGGCATGCAGAAAATCGTAACCGAAAAGCACAATGAATGCAAAGATAAAAAAGCTGCCTGCTGCAGGGCCTATCATACCGTCGTAGGCGCCAATGAGGCCACCTGTGCCTATGGCGAACAGATAGTATTTAAGCGTAGAGAGTTCCTTTACATTATGGTGCAGCCCAAGATTTCTGCGAACGATGGTATAAATTAATACAAGTGTCAGCACGCAGATGATGAACGGCATAAACTGATCCTTATGTATATAACTGACGAGCAATGCACCACCAAAAGAGCCGATAAGAGAGCTGATAATGATAGGTGTAAGATGCCTCCAATTCATATCTACACGACGGAGATAGCGAATGGATGATACGGAAGTACCAAAGAAAGAAGCAGTTTTGTTGGTTGCCAGGGTTTGCGCTAATGAGAGTTGCGGCTGCAGAATGAACATGGCAGGTAGCTGGATAAGTCCACCGCCACCGGCCATGGCATCGACAAAGCCGGCAAGAAGGGCAAAACAACAAAGCAGCGCAATGAGCATAGAACAAAGATATATTTTCAAATGTTGTTAGGGTATTTGCATTTACATTTGATAAGTAAAAAAACGGAATTATGAAACTACAGGGGAATACGATATTGATAACGGGAGCCACATCTGGTATAGGACAGGCATTTGCCGAAGCGTTTTATAAAGCAGGCAGCAAAGTAATAGTGTGCGGACGCAGGGAAGAACGATTGCAACAACTAAAGGAGCAATACCCGGATATGATAACAAGGGTATGTGATGTGTCTGATGCTGAACAACGTAAAGCATTGGCCAAATGGGTAATAAATGAATATCCTGATACTAATATATTGATGAACAACGCAGGCATACAGCTAACCATGGATATGACCAAAGAAGCAGACCTGGACCGTGTGTATGCAGAGGTAGATACCAACCTGATAGCACCTATACATATAACATCGCTGTTTGCAGAACATTTGAAATCTAAGCCTGAGGCCGC
>JBQCEX010000117.1:0-2025 GCA_051959855.1 Flavipsychrobacter sp.
CCGGGTCACAAAGACTTTGCTGAAGATACATATCGTACCCTCACCGCTGTGGATAGTGTTATCCTGGTTATCGATAGCGTGAACGGGGTAGAAGCCCAGACGCGCCACCTTATGGAGGTCTGCCGTATGCGCGATACACCGGTGATTGTTTTTGTCAACAAGTTGGACCGCGATGGTAAATATCCTTTCGATCTTATGGACGAGATCGAAAAAGAACTGAATATTTCCCTGCACCCGCTTTCCTGGCCTATTAATATGGGTAAGGAGTTCAAAGGCGTATATAATTTATATGATAAAAGCCTGCAGCTCTTTACGGCCAACCAAAAGGCTACCGAGGACAATACTGTTCCTATCCCCGATCTTTCTGATAAATTGCTGGATGAAAAAGTAGGCGAGCGTGATGCTAACCAGTTGCGCGAAGATGTGGAATTGCTGGAAGGTGTGTATGGTGACCTGGATACGGATGCCTACCTCAAGGGTAAGATCGCTCCGGTGCTCTTCGGCTCGGCAGTTAATAACTTTGGCGTTAAGGAATTGCTCGATACTTTCATTCATATTGCACCTGTACCTCAGGGCCGTGAAACGGACAAGCGTTTTGTAGCGCCTGATGAGGACAAGTTCACCGGCTTCATCTTTAAGATTCACGCCAACCTCGATCCTCGCCACCGCGATCGTATTGCCTTCATGCGCGTATGCTCCGGCAGGTTCTCCCGCAATACTTTTTTCAAACATACCCGTCTCGATAAGGAAGTACGTTTCAGCAACCCTTATTCATTTATGGCCCGCGATAAAGACGTGATAGAAGAAGCTTTCCCCGGCGATGTGGTAGGTCTGTTCGATACAGGTGTGTTCAAGATCGGCGATACCCTCACCGAAGGCGAAATGTTGCAGTTCACAGGTATCCCTACCTTCTCTCCAGAAATATTTAAAGAGCTGGTGAACAAAGACCCGATGAAGACCAAGCAGATGGAAAAAGGCATTCGTCAGCTTACAGACGAAGGTGTGGCCCAGCTCTTCACCCAGCACGGTGGTAATCGCAAGATCATTGGTTGCGTAGGTGAGCTCCAGTTCGAGGTAATACAATATCGCTTGTTGCAGGAGTATGGTGCATCGTGTGCCTTCACCCCGCTATCCTTCTACAAAGCCTGCTGGATGACCGGCGACAAAAAAGCCATCGAAGACTTTGCCCGTTTCAAGCAAGCCAACATCATGGAAGACAAAGACGGTAACCTCGTTTACCTCGCCCAAAGCGAATGGTTCCTCAACACGGAGATACAAAACAACCCAAAGATTGAATTCCATACCACCTCGGAGTTTAAGACAGCAATGGCGAGATAATCTCATCAAAATACATAAATACAAATAGCGGGCAATGCTCGCTATTTTTTTTCATCAGCTAAAATTAGCTTCCCTCCCTTGTTGCGCGTCCTCGCCAACAAGCTCGCGTAGGACAAAGGTCCGATATGATATTGATTAAGGTCGCCAATTGAGCTTTCTTTCCCAGCAGGGTCTTCTGATAAGAGACCCTGCTGCATTCAGGGCGCACCCGCTCATGCAATTATTCCAAAGGCTAAAAGATCATAATAACAGAATCAGCTTTACCAGTTATCAGTCTTCCCCTCGTCTTTATTCAATACTCCTGGTACTTATTGATCAGCATATCTGCACTGGCGTCTATAAAATCCGCCACACTTCGTAAGGTAGCAGGGCATATGGCTTTATTGTTTAGTTCTTTTAATAGATCAGCATAAGCCCCGTAAGCTTTTACTTTTTTGCCATACCCTATTGGTTTAACTGATGGTGGCGCATCCTTGTTATAGTGCGCATATTTAAGGTTCGTAATGTCTATTTTAACTTTATTGTCCTTGCAATGAATGTTTACGTCCCCGGTAACGGTAAGAAGTTTTACACAGCCATCATTGCTCCTGTCTTCATAGATCCACAAACAATGAGCAGTGACTGATTTTTCTTCTTCTACCGAATAGTCATAGCCCAATATTATTTTATTATTGGGCGCTCCCCATT
>JBQCEX010000118.1:0-3756 GCA_051959855.1 Flavipsychrobacter sp.
CCTCTTTGTAAAAATATCTTGATGAATCCGGAGTGTGTATTTCATCTATCAGGTAGATAGTATCACCTATTTTACCAAATTCATATTTAGTATCTACCAGTATCAAGCCACGTTCGTTTGCCATCTGGCGACCGCGTTCGAACAGGGCAAGTGCATACATTTCAAGTTGTTCGTATTCCTTTGCTGATATCAGTCCGCTGCTTATTATTTCTTCACGGCTTATGTCTTCATCATGTCCTTCATGCGCTTTTGTAGTTGGCGTAATGATCGGCTTTTCGAAATAGTCGTTTTCCTTCAGGCCTTCAGGCAATGCAACACCGCAGAGACTGCGTTTACCGCTTTTGTAGGTGCGCCATGCATGTCCTGTCAGGTTACCACGTATTACCATTTCCACCGGATATGTTTCACATTTGTAACCTATGGTCACATTTGGCAAAGGCACGTTTATCATCCAGTTTGGCACTATATCCTGGGTTGCATCCAGGAACTGTGCAGCTATCTGGTTCAGCACTTGCCCTTTATACGGTATAGGGCGTGGCAGCACCACGTCAAAGGCAGAAATACGGTCGCTTACCAGCATTACCATATACTTATCTGCAATAGTGTAAACATCACGAACTTTTCCCTTGTAAAAATTTGTCTGGTGTGGTAGTTGTAGCATAATAATTACTATTTATACTTTAAGAGTTGGCAAAGATAAAGCAAGAAAATCCTATTAAGGCATATAAACAGCTAACTCTGTCAATATGTTCAAACTGTTTTATGAAAGTTGACACTAACACCTTGATTATTATTGCTAATAATTGAGTGCTTATTTTTTCTTATTTATTGCGTTTAAAAATGAGGTATTGCTAAAACTAAAAAAATAGTTTACATTTGAACTAAGAATTTAGTTTTGATATGAAAACACTCACAAAAGCGGAAGAACAGGTAATGATGGTGCTTTGGAAACTGGGTAGGGGTTTGCTGATGGAAATTGTAGATGGCATGGCCGACCCAAAGCCGCATAAAAATACAGTTGCCACCATCCTCACCATTCTTATAGATAAAGAATTTGTCCGTATAGAGAAGATAGGGCGTATACATCGCTATCATCCATTGGTCTCCAAAGAGGAATATTCGAAAGCCACTCTAACAGGTGTGGTGAAAGGTTATTTTGATGGTTCTTTCAGTAATGTGGTTTCTTTCCTGGTAGATGAAAAGAAAATATCCATCCAGGATCTTGAATTACTATTATCTCAACTAAAGAAAAAGTAAGCCTATGGCACTCCCATTTATATACCTGCTAAAGGTTATCATATGTTCTGGTATCCTGTTTGCTTATTACTTGTTGGCGCTTAAGAATAGGAAGCTGCATGGCTTTAATCGTTTTTACCTGCTGGCTGCTACTTTATGCAGTGTTGTTTTGCCACTGCTTCATTTTAGCCTGTATACAGTAAGGGGAATGCCTTCTCCTGCAGGTATTATTGCAGGTTTTTAATGCTGACAGCGGTGAAAAGGCTGTGAATACCTCGGCAGGTTCGCATTTGAATGCCTGGCTCATTGCGTCCTTAGTATATCTATTGGGTTCGTTTATACTATTTGTTTTTCTGCTGCGCCGTGTTGTATTTATTTATCGTTTGAAGCACAGGCACAAAGTAGTTGCTATGGCCGGGTTCGACATGGTTAAGGTAAACAGTAGCAGTGCTCCATTTTCATTCTTCAACACTTTATATTGGAGGGAGGGCATGCCGCTTGATAGCGCGACAGGCCAGATAATGCTACAGCACGAGTTAGTACATATACGTCAGAAACATACGCTGGATAAGCTCTTTATGCAGCTATGCCTCATTGTTTTTTGGATAAACCCAATATTTTGGTTCATGCAGCACGAGCTTTCACAGTTACACGAGTTTGTTGCAGACAATGGCGCTATAGAAGATGGAGATACGGACGCTTTTGCGCGCATGCTATTGCAAGCTCACTATGGCAATACCTTCCCTGATATCGTTCATTCATTTTTTTATTCACCCGTAAAACGTAGACTAACTATGCTAAGCAACACCAATCACACAAAATTTGCTCATTTACGTAGGTTTATGGCTTTCCCTCTTATGGCCGGAGCTACTTTCCTGTTTTCCTTCGCTCCTAAAAAAGATATGTCGATAAACCGGGCTCAAAAGCAAGTCCTGCTGGTACTGGACGCCGGTCATGGTGGCAATGATAACGGCGCAGTTCATAACGACTACGAAAAAGAAAAAGATATTAACCTGAGAATTACCAACCGTTTGGCTGAGTTGGCAGGAGAGTACAACATACGGGTAATACCCACTCGCAAAGGCGATGAGTATCCGACCTTGCAACAGCGTGTAAACATCAGCAACGGTGCTCATGCCGATGTGTTTGTATCCATCCACGTCAACGACCATCGTAAGGACAATGACAAGAATGACTATGAAATGTACATCTCAGATCAGAATGGCAATTTCAACAACAGTCGCCTGCTTGCCTCAGCCATAGCTGCCAATATGAAAGGCGCTGGTATAGATATGGTGCTAAACAGCGACAAGCATCTTTGGGTACTCTCTCAAAACCAGGCGCCTGCAGTCCTTATAGAATGCGGCGAGGTAAACAACCCCACCGAAATGGCCCACCTGAAGGATGACAAGCAACTGGACGCCTTCTGCCGCCAGGTATTAAGTGGCATTGTAAATTTTGAAAATAATCGCAAGTAACATATCCTATAAGAGAGAAAGGGCGCTCAATCGGACGCCCTTTCTCCATTTGTAAAATTCGGCTTTTTTACAATCTTGCTTTTACATTAGCTATATCCTTCAGGCGCTTTTCAGCTATGCGCATTGCTGCCAGCTGGGTATGTATTTTTTCCTTTTCTGAAAGTTCAAATATTTCCAGGGTACGGCCATATATCTTTTCTACATTGCCGTTCACACGCTCGCGGTTATAGCCTTCCAGCTCTGCACATACATTTATCAGGCCTCCGGCATTTATCAGGAAGTCAGGTACATATAATATACCTTTTTCTATCAGCATAGGCCCATGTACATTTTCATCAGCCAGCTGGTTGTTAGCGGCACCTGCTATTATAGGGCACTTCATTTTATTGATGCTCTCTGTATTTACAGTAGCGCCAAGTGCGCATGGTGCATAGATATCTATATTCAGGTCAAATATTTTATCGCCATCTACTACTTCCACAGAGTGGAATTTCTCTACAGTCTGTTTTACTTTAGCCTGGTTAATATCGGTGATATATACTTTAGCGCCTTCTTCTATCAGGTGGCCTGTTAAATATTGCCCCACATGGCCCACGCCCTGCACCAGTACCTTTTTACCAGAAAGATTATCATTGCCCCACATTTTTTTCGCTGCAGCTTTCATACCCATAAAAACGCCGTAGGCTGTAAATGGAGAAGGGTCGCCACTGCCGCCCATATATTCGGGCACACCCGTTACAAAATCCGTTTCTATGGAAATGTATTCCATATCGCGGGCAGAAGTGTTTACATCTTCTGCAGTTATGTATTTACCGTTCAGGCTATTTACAAACTTACCGTAGCGGCGCCATAGTGCTTCTGATTTTATAGTTGCTGCATCGCCAATTATTACAGCCTTGCCACCACCCAGGTTCAGTCCGCTTATGGCTGCCTTGTAGGTCATGCCGCGGCTCAGGCGCAGAGCATCTATTATAGCATCTTCGTGGCTGTTGTAGTTCCATAGGCGGGTACCGCCCAATGCAGGACCTAGGGTAGTGTCATG